>JALYSW010000389.1 GCA_030854615.1 Gemmatimonadota bacterium | reverse complement strand
CGGCCTCGTGTCCACCGCTCGCGTCGTACGCCTTCCGCGTCATGCAGATGTACTGGCCGTTGGCGACCTTGTCGCGCGACTTGTGCGCGCGATTCACCGCGCCCGCGCCGCCGTAGCGCGTGGCGAGAATGTAGAACACCTGCGGTTGCACGACGCGCTCCCAGAAGGAGGCGAGCTCCTGTGAACCGCCGACCGTGAAGAAGTCGAGGTTGCGCGCCGACATCGCATGCATCGTGCGCACGATGAGCTCAGGCGCGTGCACGGTGTCGGCATCGGTGAAGATGAGCGTCGACCCGCGCGCGATCTTCGCGGCCTGCGCGCACGCCCACGGCTTGCCGACCCACCCGGCGGGCATGGGCGTGCCGTCGATGACGTGCACGCGCGGATCGGTGGCCGCGAGCGCATGCACGATGGCGCCCGTGTCATCCTCGGAGCGATCGTCGACGATGATGAGCTCGAGTGCGGGCCACGTCGTCCGGAGAATCGAGCGGGCGCAGCGCTCGATGTTGCGCGCCTCGTTGCGTGCGGGAACGATCACGGACACGAGTGGCGGGTTCGGCGGCACGACTGCCGACTCATCATCGAGCGACGGGGAGTCGCGCGAACGCCATATCATGATGAGCGGACCGAGCACCCAGGGCCAATAATCCGTGATCCAGGCTTGATTCACCGCCGGAAGCTAGCGAGCCGATGCGCCGCCGGCAAAAAGAAAAACGGACGCTCGTGCGAGCGCCCGTCTTTGCAGCGAATGTGCGCCGGTGAGCGCATCGTCGATCAGCTCTTCCCCGCGCGCGTTTCGCCGCTGAGATCTTCGCCGTCTTCTTCTTTCTCCATGCTCTTGTTCATATTGCCACCGCTAGCCGTGAAGCCGCCGTGGCTCTCGGTTCCCGACTTGGCGGGGGTGCCCTTCGAGCCGCTCGCGCTTCCGGCACCGCTGGCGGTGCGCCCTCCCGTTGCTCCTTCGCTGTCTCCGTCCGCCTGCTTCGCATCCGGCTTTCGCTTCTGATCTGGCATCACATTATCCTCCGCTCATGAAGCGTGCGTCACTTGCCTGGCTCTCCTGTATCGGGCTCGAGCCCGCGCATGGATCAGCGCATGGCGTGTGCCACGTGCGATGATTGCTGGATGATCCAACACGGTCGCCTTTCTGCGATCATTGGTTCACCTTCAATACACGGATGAGCGTTCCTTATACCACTCCCCCACCTCTCGCCCTCGGCGCGCGCGTCGCTCTGCTCGCGCCCGCGGGTCCGCTCGCTGGTGTGGGTGATCTCGAGCGCGCCGAGCGGAATGTGCGCGCGATGGGATGGGAGGCGTACGTGTATCCGAGCGCGATGGCGCGCGAGGGATATCTCGCGGGTGACGATGCGTCGCGACTCGCTGATCTCAACGCTGCGATTCGTGATCCGCGCATCGATGGGATCTGGTGCCTGCGCGGCGGTTATGGCGCGATGCGCATCCTCGACGCGATCGACTACGACTCGCTGCGTCGCGTGCCGAAGGCGATCATCGGCTTCTCGGACATCACCGCGCTCCATCTCGCGGTGCGTGCGCGCGCGGACATCGTGAGCTACCACGGCCCGACAGCGCGCGCCGAGCTGACCCCCTTCTCGCGCGAATCGCTGACGCGGGCGACGAGCGCGACGACCGAGACCAGCATCGCACGGGACCCGTTCGCCGGTGCGCCTCCCCTAACCTGGGTGCAGGAAGGAAGTGCGGCGGGGCGGCTCGAGGGGGGGAACCTCGCGCTTCTCTGCTCGCTGCTCGGCACGCCGTACGCCGCGCGCGTCGATGGTGCCATCCTCGTGCTCGAGGATGTAAACGAGCCTCTGTACCGCATCGACCGCATGCTGCGCCAGCTGATCCTCGCGGGCGTGCTCGGCCGTCTCGCCGGGCTCGTGCTCGGCGCGTTCACGGAGCGCGGAGGCGAGAGCGATGCGGCGTCGCGCACGCTCGATGTACTTTTCCAGGAGGCAGCTGCGCATGTGCGCGGGCCGGTGGTGAGCAACGCGCCGGTCGGGCACATTCCGGATCAGTGGACGCTGCCGATGGGCGCGCGCGCCGAGCTCTCGCCATCGCACGGGCTCGTGCTCGTCCGCTGAGCAGGAACTCTCAACCCGAGCTATCGACTCCGATGTCCGACGCCTCACTCAACGAGATCTCTCCCGGCGTGCTCCTCGCGCGACAGGACCACGGCGATCAGAGCGTGCTGCTCGACGTACGCGAGCAGAACGAGTGGAATCTGTTCCGGATTCCGAATGCGATCCATCTGCCGCTCGCGCGCGTGAGCGACGCGGCGACCCAGATGCTCGCGCATTCTCCCGATGCGGAGGTTGTTGTGTATTGCGCCCACGGTGCACGGTCGGCCAAGGCCGTCGAGCTTCTACGCGCGCAGGGGTACCAGGCGACGTCGCTCGCGGGCGGGATCGCCGCGTGGATCGATGCCGGCGGCGAGGTCGAGGAATAGCGGCGCGGCACCGATGCGCGCGATAGAGACTCTCGCTCGACTGGAAAGTGCACTCACGACGGTAGCCGGCGCGGTGGACGCTCCCGGCGCCGGTCCAACGGCGGTTCGCGACGCATCCGTCGCGGTGATCTTTCGGGTGACGGATGGGGACTCGCTTGAGCTGCTCATGATTCAGCGCGCGAGCTACGAGGGCGATCCGTGGAGCGGGCACGTCGCCTTCCCGGGCGGCCGACGGGAGCTCGAGGATGCGACACTGCTCGACACGGCGGTGCGCGAGATGCGCGAGGAGCTCGGGGTCGATCTCCGCGCGACGGGCCGAGTGCTCGGCGGTCTCGAGCGAGTGTGCCCGCTGTCGCCCGTGCTGCCAGCGATATCCATCGCGCCAATCGTTTTTCACATGACGCGTTTGGTGCCGCTCAGGCTCAGCGATGAGGTCGCGCAGGCGTTCTGGGTTCCGCTCGCCACACTTCAGCGCGCGGATGCCTCGTGCGACGTCGACGTCACGCTCTCGACCGGCGCGCGTTGCACCGTGCGTGCCTTCGTGCACGGTGAGTACACGATCTGGGGGCTCACCGAGCGCATCATACGCGATCTGCTCTCGCGCCTCGCCTGACTCTCGCGTCACCGTCGGCCGAGCCGCGTGCTTGACACGGGTTAACCTCGTTTCTAATATTGATTAACCTCAGTTAACTCGCTCTCCCTGCGCTCAGGACCGCAAGCGTTGCCGTCGCCCTCCGTAGAAGACTACATCAAGGCCATCTACAAGGCGCACGCCGACA
>JALYSW010000359.1 GCA_030854615.1 Gemmatimonadota bacterium | reverse complement strand
ACACACACCAGCCGGGAAAGCGGTTGGCGCACCTTAATCTCCTTCTCTTCGCGCGCAGCCCGCCCAAGCCTCGCCAGCGCCCGCACCCGGCTCATCGCCCGCTCCAGCACTTCGTCTTCCCCTTCATTCGTACCCAGCGCACGCCGAAATGGTGCGAGGTGAACGGAGCCGCCCGTGAGCTCGCGATGGATCCAGTCGCTCACGAACGGCGCGAAGGGCGCCAGCAGCCGCGTCACGACCACGAGCACCTCGTGCAGCGTCGCGAACGCCGCGCGGCTATCCGCCGTGTCGACCTCGTAGAAGCGCGCGCGGTTGAGCCGCACATACCAGTTCGAGACATCGTCGACGACGAAGTCCATCAGCCCGCGCGCAGCGGCCGTCGCGTCGAAGCCCTGCAGGCGCTCATCGGTTTCGCGCTCCACGGTCGCGAGCCGCGACATCATCCAGCGATCGACCACCGGCCGGTCCTTCAGCGCCGGATCCGCCGCGCTCGGTGCCCACCCAAAGTTCGCGTACTGTGCGAAGATCCCGCTGTACACGTTCTTGAGCGTGAGAAAGAAGCGGCCGGCGAGCTCGCGGATCATGCTCTCATCGAAGCGGCGCGGCACCCACACCTGGCTCGACGCGATGAGAAAGAGCCGCACCGCATCGGCGCCGTAGCGCGGCAGCACCTCCCACGGGTTCACCACGTTCCCGACGTGCTTGGACATCTTCGCGCCCTGGTCGTCGAGCACCATGTCGTTGACGACGACCGCGCGATACGGCGCGGCCTCATCGTCGCCGTTGTTCGGCAGCGCGTCGCCGAGCCCCGTCGCGATCGCGAGCAGCGAGTAGAACCATCCGCGCGTCTGGTCCACGCCCTCCGCGATGAAGCCGGCGGGGTAGCGCTTCTCGAGCATCGCCTTGTTCTCGAACGGATAGTGCCACTGCGCGAACGGCATCGACCCGGAGTCGTACCAGGTGTCGATGACCTCGGGCACGCGATTCATCGTCCCTCCGCATCCCTCGTGGCTACAGGCGATGGTGTACGCATCGATGAACGGCTTGTGCGGATCGAATCCCTCGGGCAGCGGCTTCCCCGTGCGCTCCGCGAGCTCGGCGTAGCTCCCGATCGCAATTGCGTGCGCGCTGTCGCGATCGCACACCCAGATCGGCAGCGGCGTCCCCCAGTAGCGATCGCGCGAGAGCGCCCAGTCGACGTTGTTCTCGAGCCACTCGCCGAAACGTCCCGCGCCGACTTCGGGCGGATTCCAGTTCACTTGCGCGTTGCGCGCCATCATCCGGTGCTTGAACGACGTCGTGCTCACAAACCACGATTCGCGCGCGTAGTAGAGCAGCGGCGTGCCGCAGCGCCAGCAGTGCGGATACGAGTGGATGAGCGTTCCCGCCTTCCACAGCACCCCGCGCTCCTCGAGCACCACGGTGATGGCGAGATCCGCCTTCTTCGCGTGCATCCCCCCAACCACCGGCAACGATGCGGGGAACTCGCCGCGCCCGTTCACCGGCTGCAAAAACGCGAGCCCGTGTCGCTTCCCTGCCTGGTAATCATCGGCGCCGAACGCCGGCGCCATGTGCACGACGCCGGTTCCATCGTCGGCACTTACGAAGTCCTCGACGACGATCACCTCGTGATTCGTCCCCGCGGGATATGGCAGCCAATCGAGCGGGCGCCGGTATTTCAGCTTCGACAGCTCCGGTCCCGTCCATGCGCGCACGACGTCCCAGCGATCCGCATAGTCCTCGCCCAGCACCGCGCGCACGCGTGCCTCGGCGAGAATCACCGTCGCCTCGTTCCGCCCGCGCCGCTTCAGCTCGACGTACGGCAGCGTCGGATGCACCGCGAGCGCTACATTCGAAACGAGCGTCCACGGCGTGGTCGTCCAGACCAGGATGCGCGCACCAGTCGGAATTCCCTCGGGCGACGTGAGCTCGAGCGTGAGATAGGCGCTCGGATCCTCCACATCCTGATAGCCCTGCGCCACCTCGTGACTGGACAGCGTCGTCTCACAGCGCGGGCAATACGGGAGAATCTTGTGACCGCGCACGAGCAGCTTCGACTTGTAGAGCGTCGCCAGCGACCACCACACGCTCTCGACGTACTCGTTCGAGTACGTGATGTACGGATCGCTGTAGTCGAGCCAGTAGCCGATGCGCGCGCTCAGCTCTTCCCACTCGCCCTTGTACTTCCACACGCTTTCGCGACACAGCTTGTTGAACGCCTCGACACCGAGTGCCTCGATGTCGCGCTTCCCGCTGATGCCGAGCGCCTTCTCGATCTCGATCTCGACGGGAAGGCCGTGCGTGTCCCAACCGGCTTTGCGTCCGACGTGGAATCCCTTCATGGCGCGATGGCGGCAGAAGAGATCCTTGATCGTGCGCGCGAACACATGGTGGATGCCCGGGCGCCCATTCGCCGTCGGTGGCCCCTCGAAGAACACGAACTCCTCATCTCCGCGCGCGAGCGTCTGCGCCACGAGATCCTCGGCCGCCCAGCGCGCGAGCATCTCCCTCTCGAGCGCGTCCGCCTCGAGCTCCGGCGAGAGGAGCGCGTACCTCCGCTTCCTGTCGGCTGCGGTCATGCGCGCTCCAGCACGCCGCGTATCAGCGCGGTGAGATCAGGCTCCGCGCGTCCCGCCATCTCGACGATCTCGGCGAGCGTCACCGGCACGAGCGAATCGGGGAGACACTTGTCCGTCATGATCGAGAGACCGAGCACGCGCATTCCGCCGTGCACCGCCGCGATGACTTCCGGCACCGTCGACATCCCGACGACGTCCGCGCCGATCGTGCGCAGCATGCGGTACTCGGCGCGCGTCTCGAGGGCGGGCCCGGTGATCGCGACGTAGACGCCCTCGCGCAGCACGATCTTCAAGTCGCGTGCGACATCGCGCGCAAGGTCGCGCAGCTCAGCATCGTACGGCGTGGACATGTCCGGAAAGCGCGGGCCGAGCGCGTCATCGTTCGCGCCAATCAGCGGATTCGTACCGAGGAAATTAATGTGGTCCGCCATCAGCATGATCTCGCCGGCATTCCAGAGCGGGTGCAGCGTGCCACATGCATTCGACACGATGAGCGTGCGCGCGCCGAGCTCGCGCATGACGCGCACGGGAAAGGCGACCTGTTGCGCGGTGTAGCCCTCGTATAGATGAAAACGCCCCTGCATCGCGACGACGGTCTTCCCGCCGAGCGTGCCGCACAGCAGTCGCCCGGCGTGCGACTCGACGGTCGAGTGCGGAAAGCCCGGGATGTCCGGATACTCGATGGTGGTATCGACCACGATCTGTTTCGCGAGACCACCGAGGCCGGTCCCGAGGATGATGC
>JALYSW010000340.1 GCA_030854615.1 Gemmatimonadota bacterium | reverse complement strand
GCGAAAAGCGTCATCCCTACCAGCGTGCAGACTCGCCTCATTGCGTCCTCGCTCTCGTTGTATCGTTGAGTGCCAACACTTCCTGGAAGGTCGTACCGATCGCGATGACGGTGAACGTCACCGATTTGGGCTGGATCGATGCTACGCGCATGCGGCCAAGCGTCTGCCCGACCTTGATGCGATATTGCTCTTTCGTGGTGAGATCGCGCAGGATCGCGACCGAGCGGCCGGCGGGATCGTAGATCACGGTCACGAGCTTGAGATCGGAGACCGCGGGGCGGAGCTCACCGGTTTTCATCAGCGACATGAACGGGTCGCGACGGCCATCGGCGGTGTAGTTGAACGTTTCGCGCATGAGCGAAATGTCCGACTTCGATCCGGGCGGCGTGGTGGCCGGTGCTGCGCCCTTGCCGGTGCGCGGCGTGGGTGTCTGCGGTCCGGGCTTGCCGTTGGTGGTCGAGGTCGTGGAGCTGCTCTTCACGGTGCCGCTCGAGCTGACGATCACGCCGTTCTTCTGCGGCGCGTTCGACTGCATCGCGGGCTGCGCGACCGGCTGTGGCGACTGGTCGGCCGTCATCGCGCTGGTGTGCGCATTGGTCGCGTCGACGGATCGCGTCGCCGCTTCCTTGGCCTTGTTGATGTTCGGGAACGACTGGGCGCCCGCTTGCGACGAGAGCACCGCGAGGGTGATCGCCGCGAACGCCGCGCCACGAAGAAGCTGGCTCATGACTTCACTCCGCTCTTGCGCGGTGCATCGAATGAAGGATCCGCGACCGGGGTCTTGGTGACGAAGGTCTGCAGCTGGAACTTGGCCTCGATCGCCGCCTCGCCTTCCTTCTTGTGCGCCTGCACCGTCGCCGTGTTGTTCGGCAGCGCGAGCGCGACGTTCACCGGAAGCACGATTCGCGTGAGGTTGCCGACGTTCGCGAGGAACTCGGCCAGCTCGTGATAACCGCCGACGACGGACATCGTGTAGCGGTAGGTATCGTAGTTCTCGCCTTCGACCACCGGCTGCGGATCGACCGTGGAGACGTCGAGTCCGACGCGGCGGGCCGCGGTGGAGATCTGCTCGAGGAGCGACGGCACTTCGTTGCCGGTGGGAACCAGGCTGCGAATGAGGACGAGATTCTGCTGATACTCCGCGAGCTGGCGGCGGATCTCGTTCACGTTGCCCTTCGCTACTTCCATCTTCGCTTTCTGGTTCATCGTCACGAGCGCGTCAGCGTGCTGCTGGCGGGCGTCGAGGTCGGCGGCGGTCTTGCTGTAGACGAAGTTCCAGTACGCGCCGATCGAGAGAATTGCGGCCACGCAGAGGATCAGTAGTCCCTGCTCGCGCTGACCTTTCGGAAGACTGGCCATCGCTACCTCACCGAGAGGGAAACAGGAACGGTCTTGATCGCCGACGGGTCGGGCGTCTGGTAGGCCGCCGTGAGGGCGAACTCCGTGACTTCCTTTCCATCGACGAGAATGATCGAGGAGCGCTCGAGCTGGACGTTCTCAATGAACGGGGACGCTTCGAGCACCTTCATGAATCGCGTGAGCGCCTGAATGTCGACCGTGTTGCCGACGAGCTTGAACTGCACTCGCGGAACGCTGGTGCTGTCGACGACCGGCGGCCCGGGCTTGCCACCCTTGCCCGGGGGGGCGGAGGTGGACTGCGACGCCGCAGTGATCGTATTGGTCTGCACGATCGAGGTCACCCACGTGTACGGCGGCAGGGCGCGGCTGATCTCATCCATGATGTGAGGCCAGACGAAACGCTTGTCGTCGAACGACTTGATCAGGTTGACCTGGCTGACCACGGAGTCACGCTGCGATTGCGCCTTGCGCTGTTCGCGGATGACGCCGGAGTAGTTGATCGAGTCCTGCTCCGCCTTCTGGAGCGACTCGTTCACCTGTGTGTTTTGTGCACGCTGGTGCCAGAACATGCCGCCGATCACGAGCGCCGCGACCAGAACGCTGGCGACAGCGCTGAGGAGGAGCGGATCGTTGACCTTCGAGGCGAGTCCCGACGCAACACCGGAGAAGTTGATCCCGGCGCCGCCGCGGTTGCGAGGCTTCTTCCCGGTTCCGGGGAGAAGATTGATTTCAATCATTATCGCGTCCTTCGGGAGGAATCAGGCGACCTGGCGCAGCGCCAGTCCGATCGGGAGCATGAGCAGGGGTGCGACATCGTCGATGACGAGCGAATCGAAAGCACCGTCACGTACAGTCAAGCGCTGCAGCGGGTTGGCTTGCTCGACCGGCAGACGAAGACGCGCAGAAAGCGCCTCGTTCAGACCGGGAACGCGCGAGCCACCGCCGCAGGTATACGCAGCCTTCAGCTTGCTGGCCGAGCGGGACGACGACGCGAGAAACGCGGCGGCGCGCTCGATGCCGACGGCGATCTCTTCGCCCCGGCTTTCGGTGATCGCCTGCAGGTGCGGCGAGCGATCGTATCCCTGGAGAAGCGCATCGGCTTCCTCGACACTGAGGCCGCGCTCACGCTGCAGATCTTCGCGGAAGCGACGCGTGCCGACCGCAATGTCGCGCGTGAGGAGCGGAACGCCGTCGTCGAGAATGTTGATGTTCGTGACTTCGTGTCCGATGTTGACGAGGCAGACGACGCCGTTCATCGCATCGGGGTAGTTGAGCTCGAAGGCGTTGTGAAGCGCGAACGCGTCCACATCGACGATCGATGGTGCGACTTCGGCGTCGGTGAGAAGACGCAGCTTGCCTTCGATCAGGTCGCGCTTGGCGGCGACGAGCAGGACGCTCATCTCGAGACCATCGGCGTTCGGATCGAGAATCTGGAAGTCGAGCTCGACCGACTCCATGTCGAAGGGAACGTGCTGCTCCGCTTCCCAGCGAATGAGCTCGCGCGCCTGTGCTTCCTTCACACGGTCGATCTGGATTTTCTTGATGATCACATCGCGTCCGCCGACGGCGGTCACGACTCCCTTTCCCTTGATGCCGGCGGCAGCGAGCGCGGTGCGAATCGCGTCGGCGACGATGCCCGGATCCATCACTTCACCTTCGACGATCGCGTCTGCGAGCAAAGGCGCGATGGCAACCTTCACGAGCTGCGGATCACCGCGGCCGTGATCGATGACCGCGACCTTGATGAGACCGGAGCCGATATCGAGTCCGATTGTCGTCTTCTTGCGACCGAAGAGCGCCATGTTGGAAGCCGGTGGGAGGCGGGAATTACTACGTAAATGGACGTGGACGTGATGCGGTGGGGCAGTTGTGGCACGGTACGATACCCGAAGGCCAACCGGGCTGTACCAAAGCTTTGCTACTGTGACACGAGCGGGGACGGTGAACGTAACACCCTATTTCGGGGACATCGGCGCGGGACGTGACAGCAAGCAACGACGGCGCGACTCTGTCAGCGCGTGAGCTCCAGCCATGCGTGCGCACGCGCTGGAGCGGGGTGTTGGGCGCTGTCAAGTACGACGATCATGGACACGCGACGTCTCGCGAAGGCCAGTGAGGAGAGCCCGACGCGCGCATCGGAGATGACGAGAAAGCGCTGCGCGGAGAGCTTGGCGACGGTCACCGTGTCGAGGGCATCGGCGGCGCCGAGCGCGTAGGCGCGCCGTGCGATGAGGCCCCGTGCGGGAGTGAGACTCCACGAGGAATCCCACATCGCGGGCGCAATGATGGCGGCCAGCGCGAGCTCCGCATCGTCGAGTGCGCGGGCGCGGAGGAGCTGCTGCATTGCCTCGCGACGCTCGAGGACCGCGGAGAACACGACGCCGATGACCAGTGCGCCGATCACCGCGATGGCGCCGAGGATCATCACGAGCGCGACGCCGCGCTTGCGGCGCGCCCGTCGCATCGCTGGGGGATGAGCCATGCTCAATTCCGCAGCGCGATCGTCGTCGCGAGCGAGTCAAGGGTGTCGGGTGCGGATCGTCGCGACGCGACGGCCAGGAGATCAATGCGGGCGACGCGGTAGGGATCGGCGGTGAGTGCGCCGGCGAGATCGAGATACGAAAGCTGGATCCCCGCGGGAGCGTATGGGCCGCTCACAGGTTGGATGGTATTGCAGGGAGTCGCACGCGACGCGAGACAGTCCAGATAGCCGAGATACCAGCGCGAGTCCGATGCGCGATAGAGCTCGTAGCGCGCACGGCGCACGATCCGCACGAGGGCGCCCGTCTCGATGGCGGTGTCGAGCGGAGGGTCGAGCGCGAGCGTGATCGCCGCCGACGCCTCCGCCGCCGTGGTCGTAAAGCCGGTGGTCGTGGGACAGCTGCCGGTGCCCGAGGGTGCAGCGGTGAGCACGTGCCGCTGCCAGACGTCGCCGAGGGTGGAGTCGGTGGCGAGCACCAGCAGCGTGTCTCCCGATTCTGCCTGCGTGCCGATCCAGGTGAGCGGGGCGCCCGCGTCGGGATGCTCGGGAGGGATCGTGATACGACGTCGCGATAAGGAGATGGTGCAGATGACGCTCTGCGCGAGGGTGGCGCGGTATTCGACCGCGCTCGCGCCCACCGCGTAGAGATCACCGTCCTCCGGCGTGAGCGCGCGGAGCTCGGTCTGAAGCAGCGACGCCGCATCACGCACGGTCGCGCGCGAGTCGATCGCGCTCGCCTGCGCGCGATAGAAGCGCTCCTGGTGGATGACCACGCCAAGGGTGGCGGAGCCCAGCACTGCGAGCAGGGTGATCACGACGATCAGCTCGATGAGGGTGGCGCCGGGGCGGGCGTTGCGCGTCATGGGCACCAGGCGCCGCTCGCGAGCCCTTCGGTACGGAGCGCGTGGCGTGCGCCCTCGGCGTACTGAACGCTGTCGCTGAGTGCCTGCCCCTCGGGCGCGAGCGTGGCACCCCACCACTCGGTGATGCCGCCGGCGTTCGCCGTTCCGGAGCGCGCCACGCACGCTCCCGCACGCATCGCCTCCATG
>JALYSW010000102.1 GCA_030854615.1 Gemmatimonadota bacterium | reverse complement strand
CCGCGCACCGCCGCCACGATCGCCTCGCCGAACTCGCTCGCGTGCTGGTATCGGTCCGACGCGAGCCGCGACAGCGCACGATCGATCACCGCCTGCAGCGCCGGCGGCCACACGAGATCGGTGCGCGCCTCCGCCAGCGACAGCGGACGGTCCGTGAGCCGCTTGAGCAGCGCCTCCTGCGTCGTCTGCCCCGTGAACGGCAGCATCCCCGTCAGCATGTTGAAGGTCACTAGCCCGAGCGCGTACAGATCGCTGCGACCATCGAGCGTGTCGCCGGTCAGCTGCTCCGGCGACATGTATTCGGGCGTCCCCACTACGAGCCCGGTGCGCGTCACCTTCTGTCCCGCGCCCTCGGCTGCCTTCGCGATGCCGAAGTCCACGACCTTCACGAGATCGGCGCCGTCGCGGCCGCGCGAGATCATAATGTTGTCGGGCTTCAGATCGCGGTGTACGATCCCGCGCTCGTGCGCCGCCTCGAGCGCGCTCGCCACCTGCCGCGCGATCTCCGCGGCCCGGGGCGCGGGGAGCGCACCGAGCGCCTCGCAGAGCTTCGTGAGCGACTCGCCTTCGACGAACTCCATCGCGAGATAGATCAGACCGTCCGACGTTTCGCCGAAGTCATAGATCGCGGCGATGTTCGGGTGGTTGATCCTGCTCGCATTCGCGGCCTCGCGATTGAACCGGCCGACGGCGTCGACGTCGTTCGCGAGCGCGGAGGTCATGACCTTGATCGCGCTCATGCGCCCCATCTTCACGTGCTCGGCCAGATACACCTGGCCCATGCCGCCCTCGCCGAGCTTGCGGATCACGTGATAGCGATCGGCGATGATGGAGCCGATGATGTCGCCGCCCGCTGCAGACCGGAGAGTCGAGCCGTCAGTGGGGCAAAACTTCGTTTGCTCGTCGTACTCCTTGCCACACTGCGGGCAACTCTTCACACACTCTCCACGCGGAGCACCTGATCGCCGAGAAGCACGCGCTGTCCCACCTTGAGCGCGCGCTCGCCGCGCACCGCGACGCCGACGCCGTTGCGGCTGCCGAGGTCGTGGATGATGAAGGAGCCATCGAGCTCGCGCAGGTCGGCGTGGCGGCCGCTCATCGTCTGGTCGTACGGAAAGGTCCAGTCGCCTGCGTCGCGCCCGATCGTAATCGTGCGCCCCTGCGCGAGATACTGGCTGTCGCGCACGCTGCCGTCGCTGCGGAGTTGCGACAGACGCGCGATGTCCGGCGTCGGTGTGAGCGAGCCGACGCGACGCGTGCCGTCGGCATCCGCGCGCGGTGCCGCGGGCGTGCCCAGGCGTTGGAACTCGAGGATCTGCGACCCGATGAGAAGGACGTCGGTGTCGGCGAGTGAGTACGGCGCGTCGATGAACACCCAGGTGCGATTGGATGATCCGAGGTCTCGGACGAAGAGCGTGCCTTCGCGCAGGACGAAGCGCGCGTGGATCGGCGAGAGATACTGATCATCCTCGAACGAGAGATCGCAGGTCCCGCGGCCGACGGTGAGCTCGGACTCGCTCATGGCGACGGTGCGTTTGGGCTCGCCCTGCTCGTCGAGCACGGCGATGCGAGCGGTGACCTCGCTGCGCTTCGCGGTGAACGGCAGCGTCCGGGAGACGACCTTGGTCGGACCGGGGGCGCCCGGCGTTCCCTCCTCGTTCTCTTGCAGCGAGGTGCCACACGTCGCGCAGAAGGTGTCGAGCTCCGGCCGGATCGCGGAGCCGCACGTCGTGCAGGACTGCGCAGTCGCGAGCTTCGCGTCCGTGCGGCGGCCGCAGTGCGCGCAGAAGGGAAGTCCCGCCTCGATGATGCTGCCACACCACGCACAGCTCACTGTCTCTCCTCCGGGCACGGGCGTGTGGGGCGTGAGCGAAAAATCGAGTGCGCGCGCGGCGCTCGATGCGCGCCGGCCGATGCTCGGCGACAGGCGATGCAGATGCGCGGATCGAGCACCGAGCGACGGCATCGAGACGACGGGCGGCGGCGCGCTGCGCGCCGACTCCGAGTCAGCCGCTGCACCGACCGGCTTTCCGCAATCGATGCAATAAAGCGACTCGGCTGTGTTCGAGCGTCCGCAGAACGCGCAGTCAAGCAAGGGTGGCCTCCAGGGAGTACCCCGGTAAGACGCGTGAATATACGGCGACGTCAATACCAAGGGCAATGAAAGCAAGTGCTGAGAACGACTTAACGGTGATTGCCAATTGTCCCCCCTTCAAAACAATCGAATTTTCGTGACGATTCGAGTCAACCTCGTGGCTGCAATCCGCTCCCTCCGCGCGGGACGGGTGGTTAGGTTGGGTTCAATGCGTTCATCCCTCGTCGGCGTTGCTGTGCTGCTCGCTGCCTGCGCAACCGCCACACCTCCCGCCGCGACCGCTCCCGCTCCGGCCCCATCCCCCAGCGTCGCCACGCTCTCGATGCTGCCGCCGGTTCCCCTCGTAATGGGCGCGCTCAAGCCCACCGTGATCTATCCAGTGGCGAACTCGCTGGTCGAGGCGCGCGACTCCAACTTCATCTTTGGATCGGTGGGGAATGGGAAGGCGCAGCTATGGATCAATGGCGCCGCGGTTCCCGTCGCACCGAACGGAGCCTTCCTCGCGTGGCTGCCGGTGCCAGCGGTCGATAGCCCGCGGTACGAGCTCGTTGCGGTCGCGGGCGCGGACACGGCGCGACTCGAACAGCCGGTGCGGCTCAAGCCGCCCGTGGTCAAGCTCGCCCTCGATGGGCCGCTCGCGTACGACAGCGGTTCGGTCTCGCCCAACAGCCGCCTTGTGCTCCGCGACGAGGACACGGTGCGCGTGAGCGTGCGCAGCGCGCCGAACGCGAGCGTGATCTGGCGTGGCGACGCGGGCACGGCGATGGCGCTCACCGGTGCCGGGACCACGTTCGCCGCCGATATCCCCGCGCGTCAACTCCGCTCGCGCACTGAGCTCATTCTCTCGCGCGACCGCGACACCATCCACGTCGCCGTCCCTGCGGTCGGCGTCGCGCTCGCGAAGCAGTGGGCCGTGCTCGGTGTCGACAGCGCAGGGGCCGACGCGAGCGACGAAGAGCTCATCGGGCGCCCGATCCCGGGCGGTACGTACAAGTGGTTCTTCCTTCCCGGCACCGCGCTGGCCGTTACGGGGAGGAGCGGTGACTTCTCGCGCGTGCGTCTCGACTCGAATCTCGAGGTGTGGGTGAACAGCGCCGAGCTGCATCCGCTCGCGACGTCGTGGCTCCCGCCGGCGCGCGTGGCGGGGAATGCGCGGCTCGTGCCGCAGCCCGAGTGGGTAGATCTCGTCGTGCCGATGGCTGCGCGTCCTGCGTATTTCGTGGACGAGGGGACCAGCGAGCTCACCGTGACGCTCTACGACACGATGATCAACACCGACATCGTGAACTACGGCGCGAACGACTCGCTCGTGCGCGAGGCGAAGTGGACGCAGGAGGCGACCGACCGCGGCCACTTCACCCTGCAGCTGTCGTCGCCGTCGTACGGCTATCTCGCCTTCTGGCAGAACGGCTCCTTCGTGTTGCGCGTGCGCCGACCGCCGCGCATCGATCCATCATCGCCACTGCGCGGTCTCACCATCGCGATCGACCCGGGACATCCGCCCATTGGCGCGACGGGGCCGACGGGGCTGTACGAGGCCGTACCGACGCTCGCAATCGGCCTCGAAGTGCAGCAGCTGCTCGAGGCGAAGGGCGCGAGAGTCTTCATGACGCGGAGCACCCCCGATCCCGTCCCCTTGGGCGACAGGCCGATCATGGCACGCAAGGCGAACGCGAACGCACTGGTCTCGATCCACCTGAACGCGCTTCCCGACGGGATCAATCCCTTCACATCGAACGGAACCGGGGCGTACTACTTCCGCTCGCACTCGGTGCTGCTCGCGCGCGAGCTGCAGCGCGCGATGGTCGCACGCATGGGGCTCCGCAACCTCGGCATCAACTACGACAACCTGCGTCTCGCGCGGCCGACCTGGATGCCGGCGGTGCTCTGCGAGGGTGCGTTCCTCATGATCCCGGAGCAGGAGAACGCGCTGCGCACCCCCGAGTTCCAGAAGCTGTATGCCACCGCCATCGTCGACGGTCTCGAGAGCTACTTCCGGTCGCTGACCGCTCGATGAACGCTGGGCGAGCGCTGGCCGCGCTCGTATTGGCAGCCGTGTGCGCGGCGTCGCGTGGTGGTGCGCAGGTGATCCCGAACGCGCACTGGCGCACGATCGACACGAAGCACTTCCACGTCCACTTTACGCCGGAAGTCGAGCCGGCGGCGCGGCGCGCGGCCATCACCGCGGAGAACGCATACACGAAGCTCGCTTCGCAGCTCACCATGCCGCGCGGGCCCATCGACCTCGTCATCGCGGATAACGTCGACTTCTCGAACGGGCTGACGACCCCCTTCCCGACGAATCGCGTCGTCGTGTACGCGCACCCGCCCCTCGACGACATCTCGCTTCGCTTCTACGATGACTGGCTCACCCTGGTCATCACGCACGAGCTCACGCACGTCTTCCATCTCGATCGCACGCGCGGTTGGTGGCGCGTGGCGCAGCGTGTGTTCGGCCGCTCGCCGGCGCTCTTTCCGAATCTCTACGAGCCCGGCTGGGTGACCGAGGGACTCGCGGTCTATTTCGAGAGCGACCTCACGGGCTTCGGCCGCATCGATGGCACGTACGAGCAGATGATCATCGCGTCCACCGCGCGTGCGCACGGCGTGCTCGGGATCGACAAGTGGAGTCTCGCGACCACGCGCTATCCGAATGGCGACATCGCCTACGGAGCGGGCGCGCTCTTCATGGACTACCTCGCGCGCACCCGCGGCGCGCCATCGATCCGGAAGTTCGTCGAGACATCGAGCGGCACCACGATCCCGTTCCGCCTGAACCACATGGCCGAGCAGGGCTTCGGCATCTCGTTCAGCGATGCGTGGCGGAGCTGGCGCGACAGCCTCGTCGCGAGCGCGGCGGCCGAGCAGCTGCCGATGGCCGGCTGGCACGACGTGACGAAGGGGGGCTACTTCGCAGGCTACCCGCGCTGGGCCGCCGATGGCTCGCTCATCTATCTGTCGTCCAACGGCCGGCAGTCGCCGATGCTCGCGCGCTGGTCGCCGAGCGAGAAGACCGAGCGCCTTTCGCGCCGCAACGGCGTGTCGCGGAATGCTCCGCTGCGCGATGGCTCCGTCGTGTACTCGCAGCTCGATCTCATCGATCCGTACACCGACCGTTCCGATCTCTACCACGAGAAGGACGGACACGCGACGCGGCTGACGCACGGCGCGCGACTGAGCCAGGTCGACGCGCGCGCCGACGGAGAGCTCATCGCGGTGCAGCTTGCCCCCGGCACCACGGCGCTCGCGCGCGTGCGCCCGGACGGATCATCGATTCGCGTGATCACCAGCGTCTCGCTGGACACGCAGTGGGCCGAGCCGAAGTGGTCGCGCCACGGCGATCGCATCGCGGCGACGCGATGGACGCGCGGCGGCTTCACCGAGATCGTCATCCTCGACACCCTCGGCCACGTCATCCGCTCGCTCGTGCGCGATCATGCGTCGAATGGGCAGGCCGAGTGGGCGTTGAATGACGCGGCGGTCGTATATGCGTCGGATCGGACGGGGGTGTCGCAGCTCTACGGCATTCGCACGGGCGGTGAGCGTGGCGGCATCAGCCTCCGGCTCACGCACACGACGACTGGGGTGTTCTGGCCAGCCGTCTCGCCGGACGGCGCGTCGATTGCGGCGGCGCGGTGGGAGAGCGATGGCTTTCACGTCGGCGTCGCGCCCCTGGCAGGTCGTGTGCTGCTCGGCCCGACCGGCGGACCGGTGCGCATGACGCGCGCCGATACCGCGCCGCCGATGCCACCAGCGGCGTCGAGCAGTGCGCCCGCGCACGACTATTCGCCATGGCACTCGCTGCTCCCGCGCTACTGGCTGCCGCTCATTGGACAGAACGATTTCGGCGACTACACCGCGGGTGCGTACACGAGCAGCAGCGACATCGTCGGCAAGCACGCGTACGCGGCGGATGTGCTGATCGACTTCGTGCACGGTCATCACACGGGCGAGCTGTCGTACCGCTACGCGGGACTCGGTCAGCCCGTGGTCCAGGCGGACGTCACGCAGTACTGGGATGCGTATCGCGCGGTGGACAGCAGCGGCGCGTTCCTCGGCAACCTCTTTCGGCGTACGCGCGACTTCGATCTGGGGGTGACGTTTAGCCGGCCGCGCGTGCGCACGAATGCGTATCTGTCCGTGTACGGGACCTACGAGGCGCGCGACTACACGACGGATCCGGCGGCGCTCATCGGAATGATCGTCGGGCTCGAGGATCCGACGCGGCGCTACTGGATCGCGTCGTCATCCGCGGGGTGGTCGAACGTGCAGCAGCCGACGCTCTCCATCTCGCCTGAGGATGGCGTGTCGCTCTCGGCGACCGGGCGGCTGAAGTGGCTCAACGGGAGCCGCACCGTCGCGTCGAAGAACATCGCGGCGGCGTTCTCGGCGTACAAGTCGCTCGACATTGGGTCGGGTGCGCACCACGTGCTTGCGCTGCGCGCGGCTGCGGGTGCGGCGGATGGCGCGGAGCAAAACGAGTTCGATTTGGGCGGCGCGAGTGGCGCGGACGTCGCGACGCTGCCGGGGATCTCGCTGGGCGCGCGACGGACCTTCGCCGTGCGGGGCTTTCCGGTGGGAATCGAGAGCGGCACGCGCGTCATCGCGGGGTCGCTCGAGTATCGTCTGCCGCTCACGCGCCCGGAACACGGCTTCGGACTGTGGCCCGTTTTCCTCGATCGCACGTCGCTCTCGCTGTTCGGCGATGCGGGGAGCGCGACCGGCGGCTTCGGCATGCCGGGCGGGCTCGCGGACCACTGGATCGCATCGGCAGGCGCGGAGCTCGGGATCAATCTCACGGTGCCTTACGATGTGCCGTACCTTCTGCGCATCGGCGTAGCGGCCCCAGTGGTGAATCACTCCGAGCTCGGTGCGCGCTCCGCGAGTCTGTACGTCCGCCTCGGCTTTTCGTTCTGACTCCTTCCTCCAATTGATGAGCATGTCGTGAGCATTGATCCCCGAGCCTACATCCATCCGCTCGCCGCGGTGATTGGCGACGTCACCCTGGGCGCGCGCGCGTCGGTGTGGCCGACGGCGGTGATTCGCGCGGACAGCGAGTCGATCGTGATCGGCGCCGATACGAATGTGCAGGATGGAGCGGTGCTGCACGTCGACCGAGGATATCCGGTCGTGGTGGGGGCGCGCGTGTCGATCGGGCATCGCGCGGTGCTGCACGGGGCGACGGTGGAGGACGACTGCCTGATCGCGATGGGGGCGATCCTGCTCAATGGGGTCGTGGTGGGCGCAGGATCGCTCGTGGGGGCGGGCGCGGTATGTCGCGAGGGAATGCGCATCCCGCCGAGGTCTGTGGTGCTGGGGGTGCCGGCGCGAGTGGCGCGTGAGGCGACGTCGGAGATTACGGATCGGATACGAAGGACGATGGAGAGCTATTTGTCTCTGCAGGAGGACTATCGGGCGGGGAAATACCCGTTGATCGGCACGTGAAAGCGGGCAAGGGTGGGGATGAGAGGATGAAATGATTGGAGCGGACGGGTGCGGGTGCGGGTGGTGGCTCGCGGAGCGCCGTTACGCTGGAACGTGGTACGGCGTCGGGAGTTGGGAGCTTTTGGAATGCGAGAAGGGTTGGCGTAACCGGTGGGAGACTTGCGGAAATGCGGGACATTGTGGAGGGAATGTTGATGACCTTCATCGCTTTCGCATTTGTGATGTGGATAGCGCAACTCGTTGCAGTAAAGGTGTTTACGGAACGCCTTGCGCGGATACACGAACCCGGGTATTGTCCGCCCCCACGACATCGCGCCGTTTTTTTCGCTCGCCATTTTCTATCGCTTTTCCGGACGCCGCCTCGTAAGCCGCCAGCACTGGTTCCGCTATATTTGAGCGTCTCGTTTCGACAAGGAGTTTTCCGATCATGGCCCATCCTGCTCGCCCCGCCGCACCGGCAGCCCTCAACAAGAACGCCCGGATTGTCCTCGAGAAGCGGTATCTGGTAAAGGACAAGACCGGCGCGCCCATGGAGCACCCGGAGGATCTCTTCTGGCGAGTCGCAACGGTGGTGGCTGAGGCGGATCGGCGATATGGCGCGGGCGAGGGTGCGACGGCGGCGGTGGCGGACGAGTTTTACCGTCTCATGACCGAGCGTCGCTTCGAGCCGAACTCCCCAACGCTCATGAACGCCGGCCGCCCACTCGGGCAGCTCTCCGCGTGCTTCGTGCTGCCGGTCGACGACTCGCTCTCGAACGGGCAGACCGGGATCTACGACACGCTTCGCTCGATGGCGCTCATCCATCAGTCGGGTGGTGGCACGGGGTTCTCCTTTTCGCGTTTGCGTCCGAAGGGCTCCATGGTGCGCTCGACCACCGGTGTCGCATCGGGGCCGATCTCCTTCATGAAGCTCTACGACGCGTCCACGGATGCGGTGAAGCAGGGCGGCACGCGTCGCGGCGCGAACATGGGAATTCTGCGCATCGATCATCCGGACATCCTGGACTTCATTGCGTGCAAGGAAGACCTCACGCAGATCGTGAACTTCAACATCTCCGTCGCCGTCACCGCGCAATTCATCGAGAAGCTGCGCGCGGGTGAGTCGTACGACCTCATCGATCCGGTCACGAAGGAAGTCACCGGCCAGCTCGACGCGAAGATGGTCTGGGACCGCATGATCGAGGGCGCGTGGCGCACCGGTGAGCCGGGGTGCTTCTATATCGATGAGGCGAACCGCTTCAACCCCGTGCCACACCTCGGCCCCTACGAGGCGACCAACCCGTGCGGTGAGCAGCCGCTCCTCCCGTACGACGTCTGCAACCTCGGGAGCATCAACGTCGGATACTACGTGGTCGACGGCCGCATGGATTGGGATGCGTTCAAGCGCGACATCCAACTCTCCACGCACTTCCTCGACAACATCATCGACGTCAACAAGTATCCGCTTCCCGAAATCGATTCGCTCTCCAAGCGCATCCGCCGCATTGGCCTTGGGCTCATGGGCTTCGCGGACATGCTGGTAAAGCTCGCGATTCCATACGATTCGCCGGAAGGCGTGGAGATGGGTCGCAAGGTGATGGAGTTCCTCGACGTCGAGGCGAAGCGCGAGAGCGAGCGGCTCGCCAACGATCGCGGCCCGTTTCCCGAGTGGGCGCGCTCGATCTGGGGCCCGGACGAAACATGCGCGCGCGACGCGGAAGGCAAGCGTGTGCGTCCGAGGCAGATGCTTCGCAACTGCAACGTCACCACCGTCGCGCCCACGGGCACGATCTCCATTATCGCCGGCTGCTCGTCAGGACTCGAGCCGCTGTTCGCCGTCGCGTTCATGCGCAACCAGGCCGGGGTCATGATGCCGGATGTGAACGAGGACTTCGTCGAGATCGCGAAGCGCGAGGGGTGGTACAGCGAGGCGCTCGTCGAGAAGATCGCGCGCACTGGCTCAGTCGAGCACAACGAGATTCCGGCACGCTGGCAGCGGGTGTTCGTCACCGCCAATCAGATTCCGGCCGAGTGGCACATCCGGATGCAGGCGGCCTTTCAGCAGCACTGCGATTCGGCGATCTCCAAGACCACCAACTTCGCGCACACCGCCACGAGGGAAGACGTCCGCACGATCTACGAGCTCGCCTACACGCTCGGATGTAAGGGCGTCACCGTCTATCGCGACGGCTCGCGCGACAATCAGGTTCTCTCCACCGGCGCCACCGAGCACGCGGCGTCCGTGCGAGACGGCGCGTCCGTCGACTCCAAGCGCGCGCTCGGGGAGTTGCACGGCACGCTCGCCGAATCGAACGTGGAGATCGAGCGCCTTAAGCGTGCGCTGTACGAGAGCGAGGCGGAGAATCTGCAGCGCCGTGCCAAGCGCTCGCGCCCGGACAAGCTCCGCTCGACGTCCATCCGCAAGGAGACGCCGCTCGGCGTGATGTTCGTCCACATCACCGAGGACGATCGCGGGCAACCGTTCGAAGTCTTCGTCACGCTCGGCAAGGCCGGCGGCGCGGCGATGGCCGATGCGGAAGCGGTAGGACGCTTGATCTCACTCGCGCTTCGCTCGGGGATCCCGCTCATGCAGATCCATCGCCAGCTGCGCGGCATCAGCTCGGATCGCGCCGTCGGTCTCGGACCGAACAAGGTCCTCTCGATGCCCGACGCGATCGGTCTGGCGCTCGAGGAGTGGTTCCGCGACAAGCAGGGAGTGCAGCAGGAGCTCCTTGCGGACCATACGTCGGGGATCGGCGACACGATTCCCGCGCGCGAGCAGATCACGGTCCATAGCACGCCCGCGAATCAGATTCAGATGACCTTCGAGTCGGCGAACGGCGGCGGCAGCGAGTCGTTCATCGGCACGTGCCCCGACTGCGGCTCGCAGCTCGAGTTCGCCGAGGGATGCGTGAAGTGTCACGTCTGCGGGTTCAGTGAATGCGGATGATGTAGTCCGCGCTCTCGATGTCAGTCGACCAAAGAAGGGAGCGACTTTCGAAGTCGCTCCCTTCTTTTTTTCGTCTACCAGTGATTAAACGTCGCAACCCGCTTTCGCAGATGCCGCGGGTCCGGTACCATGACTGCTAACCAATTGCATCTTTTTTCGTTAAACCTCGGGGTATCGTGCGTTCGAGATCTGTAGCCACGTTCATCCTGTCCGTCGCCGCGCCCCTCGTCGCACGCGCACAATCGAGCGTTCACGGTACCGTGATGGATGCCCAGACGGGCGGCGCTGTCGCGGGAGCAGCGGTGATGGTGACGGGCACGACCGTCGGCACCGTGGCCGATCAACGTGGCGTATTCTCGCTGGCCGCCTCGGACCGCATCACGAGCGTCACTGTGACTGCCGTCGGATATCAGAGCAGCACAGTCGACGTGCAGACTCCGTCGCAGCCGTTGCGCATTCGCCTCACCCCATCGGAGGAGCGACTCGCGGGCGTGGAGGTGACTGCGCGGCGCGCGCCGCCCTCCGCCGTCGAGCTCACGGAATCCGATCTGCAGCGTGCGAACGGCCTGAGTCTCGAGCAGTCGCTCAACGTCACGCCGGGACTCTTCATGCAATCGCGCACGCCCTGGGGCGGCGCGCGCATCACGATACGCGGCTACTATCCGAGCACGAACGGCAACAGCCCGAACTCGAACGGACTCGGCTCGCAGATATTCCTCAACGACATTCCGATCACCGATGCGACGGGCTTCACCATCCTCGACGACATCGACTACGCGCGGCTTGGCTCCGTCGAAGTGATCAAGGGACCGGCCTCGAGCCAATATGGAAGCGCCATCGGCGGCACGGTGCTCTTCACCAGCCTGCGCCCACGCCGAATGAAACGAGCGTCAATGAGCAGCTCGTGGGTGGTAGCTACGGGCTGCTGCGCTCCACCTCGAGCTTCGAGACCGCAACGCCCAACTCCGATCTCGTGATCGATTACGGCTATCAGGACTATGACTCGTTCCGCCCGCACAGCGGATCGACGAAGAACTACGTACACGTGACGGGCGACGTCAGCGTCGGTGAGCGGCAGACACTGTCCGGATATTTCTCCTATGCGCGCTCGATGGAGGGCCTGGCCGGAGAGATCGACAGCGCGCTGTACTACAATCGCGAGCGGCTGAGCAATCCCATCTACCTGGCCAACGACTCGCACATCGACATGAACAGTGTCATCGCTGGCGTGACCGATCGCTATCGCATCGCCGACCAGTTCTCGAACCAGACCACGCTGTTCGTCACGGGCCGGAGCACCAACCAGCCGTTCGCGCATGGCTTCACCGACAATACCCAGTACAACTTTGGCGCGCGCAGCACCTTCGGCTACGATTCGCAGATCGGGCGTGTGGGGCTCACCGGCACGCTCGGCGGCATGGTGCAGCGCTCGAACGTCGCGACCAACGGCGTCTTCATCATCCCGGCTCCGCCATACCCTGAGCGGCCGACGAATCAGGAGAACTACGCGACCAATCTGTCACTGTTTTCCGAGTGGAACGTCGCGCTGCCCCACCAGGTGACGATCACCGCAGGCGCGAGCCTCGGCAAGAACGACTTTGCGATTCACAACCTGCTGAAGGGCGGCGCGCTCTTCGATACGACGGTCACGCAGCGGAAGCCGTTCGATTGGCAGCTCACGCCGCGCCTGTCGGTGAGCAAGGGACTTGGCGTCGCGACGCAGCTGTACGCAAGTGTGAGTGCCGGCTACACGCCGCCGCTGCTGTCGAACGTCGTGGCCAACGATGGCACCGTCAACCTCGGTCTCGAACCCGAGCGCGCCGTGCAGTACGAGCTCGGCACCACCGGCAGCTACATGCACAATCGCCTCAACACGCAGCTCGATGTGTTCGATATCGAGAACACGAACAAGCTGGTTTCGGAGACGTCGCGCTCCGTCACGTTCACGACGAACGCGGGGAAGCAGCGGAATCGCGGCATCGAGGCGTCCGCCGGCTACGCCGTGATCAGCGACACGGCGCGCATGATTTCGCAGGTGCGTCCATGGATCTCGTATGCCTTTACCGATGCGACGTTCGTCGACTTCAAGAGCGACAACAACGACAACTCCGGCACCGGCGACTTTTCAGAGAACGCCGTGCCGCGCGTGCCGCGCAACACCTTTGCCGCGGGTGTGGACGTCGGTACACAGCAGGGCTTTTATCTCACCGGAAGCTTCCTGCACATCGACAACGTGCCGGTGACCTTCGACAACTCGACCTACGTGCGCGGGTACGATCTGCTCGGCGCGAAGGTGGGATATCAGCGCTCGTTGACGCGGCATTGGAGGCTCGAAGCATTCGCGGGTGGTGACAATCTGCTGAGCAACACGTTTTACAGCTTCCTGTTCGTCGGTCCGAACATTCACGGGCTCGCATCGTCGGCGCAGGGTGGAACGGGCGATGGCTATATCATCCCCGCACCGTACAATGCCACCGGCTACGGAAGCGCCAGTATTCGCTACGTGTTCTGAGGGCCGGACACATCCGGATCGGCCGATGCGACAATGCAAAGCGGGCGTCACTTCGAGTGACGCCCGCTTTCATTTCTGCGATGCCTTGCGCTGCCCCTCGGCGATCTCGGTCACCTCGAGCTTGATGTCCTGTCGCAGCCGGTTGAAGAGTGCCATGTAGAAATTCGCGATCCACACGAGCGCGAATCCCGCGATCACGTACCCTCGCCATCCATCGAATAGCAGCGTGAAGCGGGTGATTGCAAGGAAGAACGCGGTCACGTAATGACTGAAGCAATACTCACAGGTGAACAGATAGAAGAACTTGCGCGCGGGAAGTCGTCGACACGACTGACTTTGGCGAGTGCAGTACTCGCGCGGCTCGCGAAAAACCTCCTCGTGCGTCACCGTCCACGAGACGCACGCGATCGGCAGCGCGAGAAGAAAGAGCGCCAGCGTCCGGGCCGACAGATCGCCCATCGTCAGCACGTCGTTCACAACGCGGCACCGAAAAAGCGACCCACGAGCATCGACACACCCATCGCGAGTGATCCCCACAGCACCACTCGCAGCGCACCGCGAGTCTTCGACGCACCGCCCACGCCCGCCGCGATGGCGCCCAGCATCGCGAGAAGCACGATCGAGGATACCGTCACTACTTGCGTCGCATAGCTCGATGGAACGACGGCCGATAGGAGCACAGGAACCAGCGCGCCACACGCAAACGACACGGCGGACGCAAGCGCCGCCTGCAGCGGGCGCGCCCGAGTGGCGTCAGAGAAGCCAAGCTCATCGCGCGTGTGCGCCGCGAGCGCATCCTTCTCCATGAGCTGCTTCGACACCTGTGCGGCGAGCGCGGCATCCAGTCCGCGAGCGACGTAGATTGCCGCCAGCTCGGCTTCTTCACCCTTGCCGTCCGCGGCAAGCTCGCCCTTTTCGATCGCGAGGTCCGCATGCTCCGTGTCGGACTGCGAGCTGACCGAGACGTATTCGCCGGCGGCCATCGACATCGATCCCGCGACGAGGCCGGCGACGCCCGCGATCAGCACCGACGAACGCGAGGTGCCCGAGGCTGCGACTCCGAGCACGAGACTCGCCGTCGAGATGAGTCCATCGTTCGCGCCGAGCACGGCGGCGCGCAACCACCCGATATGCTCGCCGCGATGGCGTTCGGTGTTCCGCATTTAGCGCACTGCCATCGGATCGAATGCTACGCTCACGCGACGCGCGTTCGCCCTTGCTGTCGACAAGCGATTACGAGACAGGTGGGCCCTCTCGGTGCGGCGACGCCAGAACCGCCACATCGAGCGCGAATCGCACGTACTCGGAGCGATGGGAGATGCCGAGCTTGTCGCCGATGCGCTTCTTGTAGGTCTCGACCGTCTTCTTGCTGATCGAGAGCTGCACGCCCACCTCCGGCGCACTGAACCCCTCGGCGATCAGTCGAAAGACCGAGCGCTCGCGCCCGGTCAAGAGAGCGAGTCGTCGCATCGAGTCCAGCGACGCTCCACGCGCTCTTCGCTCGTTGCTCCGTGATCGTTTTGTCAACACCGCGATAGCGCTGCGTCGGAGGATGACCTGATCGCTCGCAATCGCGCGCACGGCGATGAGGATCTCGCTGCGACTCGCCTGCGCGGAGACGACGCCGGCGGCGCCAGCGTCGAGCGCGGCGAGAAGCCATTCGTCTTCGGGATCCGCGCTGATCACGAGTACGCGCGACGATGTGGCCGCGCTTGCGAGTTGACGAATGGCCGAGAGTCCGCGCGCACCGGACGTGGTCATCCCGGTGATGATGACGTCGGCCTCGAGGCGGCTCGCGAGTGCCGCTGCGCGTGCACACGTTGCCTCCGCGACCACGCGCACATCGACGGCGTCCGCCAGAAGCGCGCGCACCGGGAAGTCGGCGACGCCGTGAACATCCGCGAGGAGCACGCGGATGACGCTCGAATGCATGATGACGGTCGCCGCGGAGAGCACGGGCGTCGTGTCGGCGAGCGCGGAACTTACGGCAGACATTCGTGCAGCCTGTGGAATCGAGACGTCGTCGGCAGCGCCAGTAGCAACTGAAGGTCGGGGCGCTGCCGGTGCAACCGAGCGGCCCAATGTAGCTGGATCGAACGCTAGGTATGACCGCGTACTATGTCAATCATTAGACAGATCCATTGTGTCACGGCTTCGTACGAGTCAACAACTCGCGCTGTGTAGGCCTTTGCCCGACAGCCGGCCGCGCTCGAACGAGCGCATGTTCACAGCTTCATCCTTTCAACGGCGAGAGATGCGACAATCAGTTGGCGAGCTTCTGCGCGTGTGGGCTGCGACTCTGGTGCTGATCTCCCCGCTCGCATGCGAAACGCATGCGGAATCGGCGCCCCGCGTCCCGCTTTCACAGCTGCCAGCCGGTGCCGCCGCCGCGGCGCAGCCAGGCGCGCCGCTCCCCGCACCCTCGGAGCTCTCCGCTCCCGCGCGACTCGCGCTCGATAGTGGGAACGCACAGTACAGGGCCGGTCGCTATCGCGAGGCGCTCAAGAGCTACCGCGCTTCGGTGAAGGAGGCTCCCGGACACACGGCGCCGGAGTTCGGCGTCTACATGGCCGCGCGGAAGCTCGGTAATACCGCGCTCGCCGACAGCGCGCTCCGCATCGTGAACGCGCATACGAACGGCTCGGCCACGTGGACGGACAGCGCCATGCAGAGCGCGCACGGGGAGAAGGCGCGCCCAGCGTCGCATCCGCCCGTCGTGCGCTGATGGACGAGGCGTTGAGCGGTGCGCCGGGCAGTGTGCCGACCGAGTGCCCATCGTGCGGCACGCGCGGGGGCGGGAAGTATTGTGCCGAGTGTGCCGCACCGTTGGTGAACGCGAGTTGCGCATCGTGCGAAACGCCGCTCGTAGCCGGCGCGAGCTTCTGCCATCGGTGCGGCGCGAGCGTCCACGCCGCTCAGCGGGCGCCAGCTGTCACCGATGTGGCTTCACCGACGCGACCGGTGCGATCGCACGCGCTCTCCTGGGCAGTCGGTGTCGTCGCGTTCGTCGCGCTTGCCGCCTTCGTGGTCATGCAGCGCTCCGTCGAGGCGCGGGCGAATGGCGACGTGCCGCCCGCGCCGATGTCATCGCCACTCGGCGATGCGGGCGTAGTGCGAGCGCCGGACATCTCGAACATGACGCCGCGCGAGCGCGCCGAGCGTTTGTACGATCGAGCGATGATGGCCAAGCAGGAGGGGAAGACCGACAGCGCCACCTTCTTCGCCAGCATGGCGACGATGGCCTACGGACAGCTCGACTCACCGTCACTCGACGACCGCTACGACCTGGGCCGACTCGCGTTGATGTCGGGCTCGGTACCGCTCGCGCGCGCGGAGGCGGACACGATTCTCGCGGCGCGTCCGACCCATCTCCTCGGGCTGATGCTCGCCGAGGATGCGGCACGCGCCGCTGGCGACGAATCGAAGGCGAAGGCGGCGCATGCGAAGCTGCTTGCGAGTGCGCCATCGGAACGGCGCGGGACGCTCCCCGAATATCGCCTGCACGCCGCGGAGCTCGACGCCGCGCTCGGGGTCGCCGCCCCCGCACCGCTCTCGACGGACAGCGGTCGCGCGACGCCCTGAGCTACTTGAGCGGATCGCTCAGGTGGCAGTAGAGGCAGACGATCTTGTTGCGCGAGGCCATCCGTCGTGCATCGAAGTCCGGTCCGTGTGGATTCACCCGCTGCGTGACCGTCGAGTGACAGCGAAGGCAGTCGGTCTGTTGATGGCATCCCGCGCAGCTCTGCATCCCCTGCCTCGCCGCCTGACCGTGCTGGAGTAGCCAGAGCGGCTGCGCGCCGTGCGCGGATCCTGCGGTCGACGCGGTCGACGCGCCGGCGAGGCCGGCCTTCACGTGACAGGCGCGGCAGAAGGTCTCGTTGTTGTGACACGAGCTGCACGATGTCTCGCGTGCGTAGGCGGTGCTGGCGTGCCGCGCAACGAAGTTGAACGGGTGGTAGCGCTGCCCCTCGCCCTGGTGGCAGCTCGTGCAGAAGCTCTGCTGGTGGCATCCGGCGCAGTTCAGCTGTCCCGCCGCGGCCTGCGGCCCGTGCGCGCGGGCAAAGCCGGGCGCATGCACGAACACCCGGCGGGGACGCGTGGTGTCGGAGCGAGGGAGCATCGCGCGCGCGCCCGTGTCCTGCGCGGAGGAAGCCGAGGCGAAGGCATCCTGCCGTTGCGGAAGCGGCCCGGACTGGAGCACGCCGTGCGACGATGATTCATCGAACGACGGCTCGGCGCCCTGCAGTCGCACCCCGGCGGCGCTTCCATTGATCGGACGTGGGAGCTTCGCGATGACGCGCGCGCCCATGCCGCCGAGGTGGCAGGTGAGGCAGCTCGACTGGGCGTGACAATTCGAGCAGCTCGTGATGTTCGCCTTGGCGAGCGCTCCGTGCGCCTCGGCGAAGTGTCCGGTGAGATGACTCGCAGGAATCGGGTAGCTGGGCGAGCGCCCGCGCTCGAGTCGCGCGACGCGCGCATCGCTCGCCAACGACAGCACGGGAGCGAGCGTCGCCGCGTTGACATGGCAGCGCGCACAGCTCTCGCGCGCGTGACAGGTTGCGCACTGCGCCTGAGCGCCCGCCGATTGCGGCGCGTGCTGCGCGATCCAGCCCGGATCGTCGTGCGACGGCGGCTTCGGAAAGCGAGCGATCGCGCTGTCGGTGAGTGCCACCGCCTGCACGAGCGGAACATGGCACGTCTCACACTGCGCGCCGCTCGCCAGATGCGCGGGCGACGCATGCGCGTGACACGCAATGCATTCGGCCGGCGGCGCGCGTTGCACGACCATCCACGGTCGCGCTGCCCGATTCGCGCCCTCGCCATGGCAGAGCAGACAGTCGGCCTTGTCGCCGGATGCCTTCGTCGACACCGCGTGCGCGACGTGGTCGAACTTCAGGTTGCTCGCGGTGTGCGACGGTCCCGCCCACGCGACCACCTTCTCGTCCGTTCCGTTGTGACATTGCGCGCACGATTCGGGCGACGGGAACGATGTTGCTGCGAGTCCGGTGAGAATTCCTGCGTGACATCCGACGCAGCTTGGAAAGAGCTTCTCGTGCACGCGATGCGGGAATCGATGCTCATCGAGCATCCCGCGCGCCCAGGCGAGCGAGAGCGCGGCCGTCACGACGAGCGCGGCGAGCGCCACCCGAGAGCGAGCAATCGGCCATCTCACGGCGAGAGCGCTCGCGCGCGCGACATGCCCGGATTGCTCCCGACGGTCCACTGGAGGCCGAGCGACACCCGGCGCTGGCTCCAGTTCAGGATCTGCGGACTGTCACGTCCGATGTGCTGATAGATCGCGCCGCTCCCCGCGAGTCGAATGTCGGGGGTGAGGCGAACGCCCGCGTCGAAGATGATCCCCGTCACCGTCCCCGACCCGACGCTGAACTCGTACACGCTCTGGAATGCCGTCCCCGTCACTCCGACGTAACCGCGGTCGCTCGGCGTCCATCGCAGCCCGGCGCTGCCATCGCTCTGCGCCGCGCCGAAGCCGATGTCCCGGTCGTACGAGCCGGTGACCGCCCATGCCGCGCGCGGCCGCCACGCCGCGGATGCGCCGGCGTGCCATCCGTTATCGCGCAGCGGAAGGAAAGCGAGTCCGGTATTCGTACTCTCGTACTTGCGATAGCTCCCTTCGCCCGAGAACGAGAGACTCTGATCGGGCGAGCTCCAGCGCGCCTCGCCCCGCGCCTCGTTGTAGCCGACGGGCGAGAACACGCCCCAGATCGTCCACAGCGGAAAGAATGGGTTATAGTGCCGCGCCTCCAGCGTTGCGCTCATGCCAAGCGGCAAACGTCGAGTCGCGCGGAGCGAGAGCTCGTTGAGATCGCCGGTCGCCAAGTCGCCCTGGATCTCCGCGTCGAGGTTGGTCACGCCGAGTCGCGCGCTTCCGTCGAGCGCGACGCGCTCCGAATAGAGTCCGGCGCGATCCGTGCGAATCTCGCGCTGATATTCTGCCGAGATCGAAGCGCCCGAACCGCTGCGATAGCGCGCGACTGCGCCGAAGAGCACTCCACGGCTGTCGGGGGGCAGAAGGTCCGCGGCGGCAAGCGCGGAGCTCGTGGGCGGCTCGCTCAACCCTTGCACCAGACTCCAGCCACCGTATCCCTCGACGGAGAATCCGGACTGCGTGCGCCAGTCAACGGACCCGCCGTCGAAGTTGTTGAGTCCGAGCTGCGATGTGAGCCACTGTCTGCCCGCGCGCGCGACGACGGAGCCTCGATCGAGCTCGACGTATGCGGCGAGCGCATCGAAGTGGTCGCTTTCGCGCGGGTAGAGATCGTCGACGCCGCCGAGCGATCCGCGTGCGCGCAGATGCACGTACGCGCTGATGCCAGTGCCGAGTCCCCAGCCCGTGGCCTCGACGTCCTGCACCAGCGGGAGGGTGTGCTCGACGGCACGCGACCGGTAGTAATAGCAGAAGCCCTGCATCGTGGGACAGCTCACTGTGCCCACGGGGCTGTCGCGGACAGCGCTGCTGCCGAGCGTCCGCGCGACGGGAATGGAGTCCTGCGCGATTGGTTGCAGCTCGAAGTACTCGAGCGAGCTCGAGCCGGTTATTCTGATGCCCTGCGCTCGCCCTTGGGGGACGTAGAGCACGAGTATGAGGAGCGCCACGAGCGCCGCGGGTGAAAGAGCAGCGCGCGCGGCACTCATTTCGTGGAGACCTGCCGCACGGCGCTCGGCTTCCACTGCACCTGGTGACACTTGGCGCACTCGCCGCCCGCCTTGTGATTCACCTTGTCGTTGTGACAGGTGAGGCAGACGTTGCGCGTCGCGGTGAGCTCGAGGGCAGCGCGATCCTGGTGGCACCCTGATCCTGCGCATCCCTGATGCACATCCTGCCGGCGGTGCACGAGCTTCGCCCCCGCGTGGCAGGTGATGCACGAAGCCGTGGCGACGTGGTGACTCGCATGACACGACGTGCAGTCGCGCCCGACGGCGCGCGTCACCGGGGTTGAATGGCAGGCGACGCACGCTTGCGACGCGTGCGCGGTGTGATTAAAGGGAAGCAGCCGCGTCTTCGAGACGGTCGTGACGGACATGTGCATGACCACGGGCTCCCGCGCCGGCGCGCGCGCGAGATCGGAGCTCTGATGGCACTGCACGCACGTGATCGTCGCGCCAGGTCTCGGCTCGGCACCGTGATGACAGGTGAGGCAGTCGGTCTTCGTGTGAATGAGCAGCGCGCCGTGCTTAGCGCCGCTGCTGGTGTGACAGGCGGCGCACTCGAGCCCGCGATGGCGGCTGTGCTGAAATGGCTCCAGGGACGAAGCGCTCAGCGAAACCAGCCGCATTGCGGGGCGATCGGAGTAGATGTCCTTGTGGCAGCTGAGGCACGCGTTTCCGCTCACCTTCCAGTCGTGCGGCTTGTGGCAGCTCGAGCACTGCGCGAGTGCGGCAGGCGCGATGCCGCGATGGAACGAGGTGAGCGTGTCGGGCCGCGCGTGGCAGCCACTGTTCGTGCACGTGAGCCATGCGGCGCTCGCGGTCGCCTGCGTGTGCGGGTTGTGACAGTCGCCGCAGCGTCCCTTGTGCGGATCGTGCGCGGGGACGAAGGCGGCCATCTGCTGTTGCATCGCGTGGCACGTCTGGCAGTTCGCGTTCACCGGTACGAGCGCATGCTTCGCGCTGTCCTGGGACACGTGCTCGCCTACGGGCGCAGTGAAGTTGTGACATACGGTGCAATGAAGAGCGCTCTGGCCGGCCATTTTGCCGAGATGAAACGCCATGCGATCATGGCAGCCGCTCTGCGCGCACGTCTGTCCGACAGGGACGAAGCGGTGCGCAGTCACACCATGACAGGTAATGCAGTCGATGTGCAGCGCCTTCGCCGTGTCGGACAGCAGATGCACCGAGTGCCCGGCCGTCGCGATGATCCGCTTCCAGCTGCTGTCTGCGTCCTTCTGGATGTGACAGTTCGCGCATACCGCACGCGGCACTGGCGCGTGCGGCCCCACCTCTGAAGGCCGCCGCGTCATCCAGTAGACAATTTGCCGGGTCTCGGCGAGCAGCGACTCTTCGTGGCAGTCGTGGCATCGCAGCCCTGCCGTCGTGTGATGCTTGCTCTGCTGAAAGCGCTCGAAGACTTCATCGTGCAGCGTGTGACAGGAGAGACAGAACTGGTTGTTTTGCTGCGAGTAGGTGTAGAAGGCAACGCTGGAGAACGAGATTATCGCGAGCGTGCTGAGCGCGACGATGCCGACCGCGATCTTCCACGGCGTCGACGTCGTCGTGCGGCGTCGGCGCGCGAAGGCAATGAGATGCGCGCGCTGATGCCACACGACGAACAGCGCAATGATGCCGATGAGGATCGCGAGTGCGGCACCCGTGAGCTCGAGCCACTGCGGTACGCTGAAGAACCAGCGGAAGACACGCTCCACCGCCGTGATATCGGACGGTGGGTGTAGCACGGTCATCGTGTCGCCGGGCGCGCGCGAGTCGACGTGAAGCGCGCCGGCGCTCTGCAGCAGCATCGCCGCCGCGATGCCTCCGGTCACGTCAGGGCAACCGCGACGGCCGCGAGACTGCCGACAGCTTGCGCGCGTTGCGCACGCGGATGGCGGCGATATCCGATTGGGAGACCGGAGCGACTACGCTTCCCGACAGCGAGAGCCCGTAGTCGAGCTCCACCTGCTGAATGCTCGCGGTGAGTAGCGTCCGCACGAGGAACGGGTTGTGAACGGGTTGTCCAGGCAGCGTCGCGAGCCCGACGTTGAAGGCCGCGCCTTCACCCGTCGTGATCTTGTTGTCGTTCACCACGAACTCGCTGGCGGGGACCCGTGCGATGAGGGAGTTCAGTTGCGACACGAGCAGGTCGACCTGCGACTGAATCGAGACGAGCGCCGAGCGAGCCGCGTTCTCCGAGCCGTGACAGCCGCTCGCGGTGCAGGCGACGAACGAACGCTGGGCGATCGTGCACGTCGAGTCTGCGGTCGGGATGCCGCCCGCGTCGAGACATGGGATCGCGTGGAAGTTGTGTCCCGTACTCTGGAACGTGAGCACGCCGGTCGCCGCGTCGGTCACCGTCGTACGAACCACGTGGCACGTCGCGCAGAGCCCCGGGTTCGCCGTCTGCGATCCATGCGTGGCGTCGATCTCGGTTATCCCCTGCGCAATGAGAAGGGGAGGGAACCAGCCTGCGGTGCCGAGGAGCGTCGGTCCCTGCGGCGAGTGCGGGCCGCGCGACGATGTCGGGTCGGGGTTGCTGCGGCGCTGATGGCAGCGCATGCACAGGTTGTCATCGAGATTCGGCGCATCGATCGCGAAGCGAAGCTGATGCGGATTCGTCGCGTTGTGCGGATCGTGGCACACGGCGCACGTGATTGGCTGCGGCGTGGTCGACAGTCGCTCCACGTAGTCCGTCTGCACGCCGAACGCCGCGAGAGCTCCCTGCCCCGTGTGGCATCCGATGCATGCGGGCTCCATGCTCGGCGCGGCCTCGACGATGCCGTGGCGCGAGGCTGCCCACTCCTCGATGAACGGAGTGTGAATCCCGTTGTGACACTCCGAACATCCGTTGTCGCTTCCCACCGAAACCGCGATCGAGGCGAGTGGGCGATTCGAGATGCTCGGAGCGGTGATGTGCGTGAGCCCGGGTCCGTGGCAGCTCTCGCACTGCACGTCCTGGTAGCGCGCGTCCCGCGTGGATGTATAGCCGACGGCGGTGTCGGTAACCGCGTTGCCGCGATCATCCACCGAGTGACAGAGCTGGCACTCGGCCGTAGCGTGTCCGCTGGCCTGGAGATCGGCCCACGCGTGCGAGTGTTTCGTGCCCGCCCACTTGGTCTGCTGATCGACGTGGCAGTTGCCGCACGCGGTCTGCTTGGTGTCCGTCTGCGAATAGCCGACGAAGCTCTTCGCGGCGGCCGATGGCGCAGGAAACTGCGAGTTGCGGTAAACGATATCCTGGCTCACGCATGCGCCGAGCAGTCCGGCGAGCATGGCGAACTGCGCGGCACCTACGCACCAGCGTCGAAGGACAGAGGCTCGCATGCAATGGGCCTGGACTGATGTGGGGACCGAATACCACCGACGAATCGAAGGTCCGCCGACTTGCCTTGTCGAGCTTGATTACGTGATGAGGTAACTATAGGATTGCGAAAGATGGGGCGCTGTCAGGCATTGTCCCTACACCGGCGTGTTCTTCAGTGCGCGGCTTCCTTCTCGTGCGCAGCTGCTCGAGACCATCGGCGCACAGCCAGGCCGACGAACGCGGCGCCTCCGGCCAGCGCGAGCAGCGGCAGCGCGTACACGAGCAGGTCCACGCCGCGCGCCGGAGGCGAGAGGAGAATCCAGTCGCCATACTTGCTGACGAAATACTGCTTGACCTCCGCGGGCGACTTTCCGGCGCGCAGCTGTTCCTTCACCAATGCGCGCATCTGCTGCGAGAGCTCCGACGGGGAATCTTCGATGGACAGCCCCTGGCACACCGGGCATCGCAGCTGAGACGCGACGGCGCGAGTGGCGGCGTCGAGCACGGAGTCTCGCACCGCAATCTGCGCACGCAACGGCGACGACACGATCAGCAACATCGCTGCCGTCAGAAGCGCGCGACGCATCAGCGCGCGACGGCTGATGGCGTCGGAAGCGCGGCGGCGGTCGTCGGCGTCTTGAGTCGCACGTTGCGCAGCGCCTCGATCTTTGCGACGAGCACCGCCTCCGTGATCGGTCCCGTGTGCTTGTACGCCACGCGACCATCCCGGCCAATGAAGAACGTTTCGGGCACGCCGTAGACGCCGTAGTCGATCGCCATGCGCGCGCCTGGATCGTCGAGCGCCGGATAGCTCTGTCCGCCCATCTCCTCGATCCAGCGGCGCCCGTTCGCGATGTTGTCGTTGTAGAGCACCCCGACGAAGTGCACGTCCGTCCCCGCGTAGCGGCTTCCAACCTCTCGCAGGACGGGATGCTCATCCCGGCACGCCAGGCACCACGACGCCCACACGTTCACGACGACGACGTCGCCGCGCATCGCCGCGAGATGCACGCTGTCGGCTCGTCCGCCCGGGGATCCGTTCGGCGACATGAAGGTTGCGAGCGTGAAGTCCGGTGCAGCGCGGCCGGGAAGGGGAGATGGGATGTCACGCGGATCGCGCGTCATCCCGAACGCCAACAGCGCAATGACGGGCAGTGCGATCGCCGCGCCGACAGTTGAACGTCGCCAGTCCATCAGTCGCCTGCGACGCTGGCTGTCGACGCGGACTTCGCAACGGCGGGCGAAGCCCCAAGCGGTGCCAACGGGCGATGCGACGTGCCGGCACTCGCCCGAGAAAGCGCACCCGCTCGATCGCGTCGTCGCTGCGGCCACGCGCTGATGAGCGCGCCGAGCACCACGATCAACCCGCCGAGCCAGATCCAGCTGACGAGCGGCTCGATGAGCACGCGGATCGTCGCGCTCGCGCCATTTTCATCGAAGGCCATCAGATTTATGTAGATGTCCGCGTCGGCACGGGCACGCACCGACGGCGTCGGCACCGGTTGTTCGGAGGCGGGATAAAAATTCTGCCGCGGGGTCAGCTCGCCGATGACGCGCTCTCCCTTCAACAGCGTCACATCCGCACCGACGACGAAGCGCTGTGCCTGTTCCTGACCCCACACTCGGTCGAGCCGCACGGTGATGCCCTGGAGCACCAACGTGCCGCCCGGACGCAGCGTCCCCTCCTGCTCGCTCTTGAACGTCGTCGATGCCGCGATCGCCACGACTATGCACACGATCCCCATGTGCGCGACGTAGCCGCCGTAGCGATGCCGGTTGCCGCTCACGAGCCGGGCCAGCGCGACCGGCGGGGACTCTCCCTGAGCGCGCATGCGCGCGCGCGCGCCAGTCCAGAACTCCCGGACGTTCGACGTCAGCGCGAACGCCGCGAACGCGAAGGTCAGCACCGCGAAGATGTCGCGGACGCCGAGCGCGATCGACGAGACGAGCACGACCACCAGAGCGATCGCTGGCGGCAGCAGCTGCGACCGAAGCTCCTCGCGCGACGCACGCTTCCACGGCAGCGCCGGCCCCACGCCCGCGAGGAAGATCAGCGCCATCCCGAGCGGCAGCGTCATCTTGTTGAAGAACGGCGCACCCACGCTCACTTTTACGCCGCGCAGCGCCTCCGCCACCAGCGGGAAGAGCGTTCCAAGCACGACGGTGAACGTGAATGCGGCGAAGAACAGATTGTTGAGCAGAAACACCGACTCGCGCGAAACCACCGCGTCGATCTGGTTCTTCGCGCGGAGCTTTCCGCTCTGCCCCGCGATGAGCACGAGCGAGAAGAGCAGCACGATCGCGATGAAGGCGAGGAAGTAGTAGCCGATCGCCCCCTGCGTGAATGCGTGCACCGAGCTGAGGATGCCACTGCGCGTGAGGAACGTGCCGAGGATCGTGAGCACGAACGTGCAGACGACGAGGCACATGTTCCAGAGTTTGAGCATCCCGCGTCGCTGCTGCAGCAGCACCGAGTGCAGGAATGCCGTCGCCGTGAGCCAGGGCATGAACGACGCGTTCTCGACGGGATCCCACGCCCAGTAGCCGCCCCAGCCGAGTACCTCGTACGACCACCACATGCCGGCAATGATCGCGGCCGAGAGAAATCCCCATGCGATGATGGTCCAGCGCCTCGTCGACACGATCCACGCGTCGTCGTCCAGTTCGCCCGCCAGCATCGCGCCGATCGCGAACGCGAAAGGCACGGACATCCCGACGTAGCCCAGATACAGCAGTGGCGGATGAACGGCCATGAGCGGATGATTCTGCAGCAGCGGATTCGGACCTGGTCCGTCGAGCGGCGTCGGCACTACGAGGCCGAACGGATTCGCCGGGCCGACGAGCAGGATGCCAAAGAATGTCGCAATGCCCATCAGCGTCGCGGCCGCGTACGGGACGAGCGCGCCGATGCGCGCTCGATTGACGTAGATGACGGCGGCCGCATAGAGCGAGAGCACCCATCCCCAAAAGAGGATCGAACCCTCGAGCGCTCCCCAAAGCGAAGCAATCGTGTAAAGGGTCGGCGTCGCTCGGCTTCCCACTTGCGACACGTATTTCACGCTGAAGTCGTGCGTCAGCAGCGCAGTGAGCATCGCCCCCGTCGCCAGCGTGACGAGCAGCGCGTTGGCGTAGACGGCCGAGTATGCGGCGCGAACGAGCTGCTCGTTTCGCCGCCGAACGCCCCACACGGCCAGCACGATCGCGAGCACCGCCATCCCCAGCGCGACGCGCAGCGCGCTCGCGCCAATCGCGTTGTTCACGAGCCTCCCTTCTGCAGGGTGCGATACATGTCCGACGGCTTCTCCCCGGGTTTCGGCGGATGATATTCGTTGGAGTGCTTCACCATCAGATTGTGCGACTCGAAGACGCCGCTCGGGCCATACTTCCCTTCCACCACCACGCCGATATTGCCGCGGAACATCTGCGGTGGCGCGCCGATCGCATGGACGAGCACAGTGCCGGCGCCGTCGGTGAGGCGGAAGCGGAGGTCGAGCTTATCCGCATCCCACACCACCGACTTCGGCACGACCATTCCCCCCAGCCGCACCGGTGTGTCGAACGCCGCGGGTCCTTTCGCGAGGAGCTCCGCTGGCGTGAGGAAGTAGACGAGGTTGTCGCCGACTCCGCCGTACGTGAGATAGCCGAAGCCGCCGACGATTATGACGAGGGCCGCAATCAGCGTGATGCGTCGAGAGCGGCTTACTCGCACGTGCGTGCCTCCGCGCGAACGCGCCGCGTCATTCGCCAGAGATAGAGTGCGTATCCTGTGAAGACGGTCCACGTGACGGCGTAGGCCGCGATGACGTACGGAAGCTCATCATGCATGGTTGCGACGCTCCTCGTTTGCATCGAATAGCGCGCGATGCTCGGCGCGCAGCTCGATGGCGCTCGCGACGCGACTCGCATGGTAGCGGACTGCGGTGAAGAAAATGAGAATCAGCAGGAAGGCGATCGCGTTGGAGCGAAGACCGATCACATAACGCGAGTCCACCGTTGCGGGACTCGACTGGATCTGATGCAGCGTCCTCCACCAGCGGACCGACATGTAGACGATCGGCACGTTGAGCGCACCGATGACGCCGACCGTCGCGCTCCATCGCATGCGCCGCTCAGGCTCCTCGGCGAATTCGCGGAGGGCGAGATAGCCGACGAAGATGATGAGAAGCACCGCCGTTGATGTGAGACGGGCGTCCCATGTCCACCAGACACCCCACGTCGGCCGGCCCCAGATCGAGCCGAGCATCAGCGTGAGTGCGGTGAGCACGGCTCCGACCTCGGCTGCGGCGGCAGCCAGCAGATCGGCGCGCTCGCTGTCGGTGAAGAGCACCCAGATGCTCGCGCACGCCACGATGAAGAACGCGATGAAGGCGTTCCAGGCGGCGGGCACGTGCACGTACATGATCTTCTGCAGGTCGCCCATGTCGCGATCGGGCGGAGACGTGAGCACGCCGAGTGCCTGTGCGGAGACGAAGGCGATCGCGGCGACGACGCCGAGTATTCCTATCCACCGCGGAAACGGAGGAATCGCTGCGGGGGCTGGTGCGCTCGGCAGCGCGAGCGGTTGCCCGAGGAGGGTGGCCATACTCAATCCTCAGACATCAATGACGTGCTCGAAGGCGAGCAGTGACGCGATGAAGAACATCGCGTCAAAGGTAACGAGTAGGCGCATCCACGAGGCGAGGTCGCCCAGGGCATTTCCGCCGATGAGCGCGTTCGTGGCTTGCACCGACGCGAGCAGGAGCGGCACGAGCATCGGAAAGAGGAGCAGCGGGAGGAGCACCTCGCGCGCGCGCACGCGGCTCGCCATTGCCGCGTAGAAGGTGCCGAGGGTGACGAACCCGAAGGTGCCGAGCAGGAGCACCACGCAGAGCGTCGGCAAGACGCGCCAGATCGCGACGTGGTACAGCACTGCGGCCATCGGAACCACGACGACCTCCACCAGAATCACGAATGCGAGATTGGCGACGAGCTTGCCGACGAAGATCGGCCAGCGCTCGCCAGGGTAGAGGAGCAGCGCTTCGAGCGCACCGCCCTCGAGCTCGACCTGATATGAGCGATTGAAGGCGAGGACGCCGCTGAAGATCACCGTCAGCCAGAGCACGCCTGCCGCCGATGCGCGCAATATCTCGGCGTCGGCGCCGAGCGCGAAGCCGAAGAGCACGAGCATGAGCACGGCGAGAAAGACGACGGCGTTGAAGTTCGCCTTCGAACGGCGCTCGGCCGTGAGATCCTTCCAGGCGACGGCGCGCGCGCGTTTGAGCTCCATTCCGAAAGGGAACCCGACGGCCTCGGTCATCGTACGGCCTCGAGCGGAGCGCTCGTACTGGCGTCGTAGGAAGGCACGTCGTACTCGAGATCGTCGAGCAGTCGACCGTTCTCCATCGTCAGCACGCGGTCCACGATGTCGCCCACGCGTTCGACGTCGTGCGTGACGAGGATGGTGACGCCGCCCGCGTTGCTCGTCTCCAGCATCATGTCGTTGACGAGAGCGACGCCTTCGGCATCGAAGCTGTTGTGCGGCTCATCGAGAAGCAGCAGTGCCGGTGGGCGAATCATGAGCCGTGCGAGTGCGACGCGGCGCTGCATGCCGGACGACAGGGTGCGCGCGCGCTCGTGCGTCGCGGCCTCGAGGGCCACACGGGAAATGAGAGACGCGATCATCTGATCGTCGTCGTGCACGCCCATCATGCGAGCCGCGAAGCGCAGATTCTCCGCGACGGTGAGATCCTGGTAGAGTGCCGGCGAGTGGCCGAGCAGTCCGACCAGTTTTCGCACAGTGGCCGCCTCCTGAACGACATCGTGACCGAACACGACGCACGTCCCGCGTGTGGGCCGAAGGGCACTCGCTACTATTCGTAGCAGCGTGCTCTTGCCGCTCCCGTTGGAGCCGCGGATCGCCAGCACCTCGCCGCGCCGCGCGCGCATCGATGCTCCCCGCAGCGCCCAACGCCCGGCAAAGCGCCGCGCCACTCCGTCGACGAGCACGGCGTCCGAGACCAGCGAGGAGGACTGAGGCTGCAACAGCTACTCCGGGCCGAGGAAGGCAGCGGAGGAGTGACGATCGCGAGCGCCACTGAACCGGGATGACCCGAAGATGGCCCGTGGAGCACGGTGCGGCTGTCAGGCGATCGCCTGACAGCCGCACGTGATTTCCGCTCATGCCTGACGACGGTAAAGTTTGACCCACGATGTCCACCCTCAAGCTCCACTCCGCCGCCGGCCGCTGGGTCGTCGCCGGCTCCGTCCTCGGCTCCGGCGCCGTCTTCCTCGAGAGCTCCGTCGTCAATGTCGCGCTCCCGGCGATCGCGCGCGACTTTCACGTCGGCGTCGTCGGGCTGCAGTGGGTCCTCAACGGATATCTCCTCACGCTCAGTGCGCTTATGCTCCTTGGCGGCGCGCTCGGCGATCGCTTCGGGCGCGCGCGCGTGTTCGCGATCGGGTGCGTCGCGTTCGCGGTCGCGTCCGGCGGCTGCGCGCTGGCGCCGAGTCTGGTGACGCTGGTGATGCTGCGTGTAGTGCAGGGGGCGGCGGGCGCGCTGCTCGTGCCCAACAGTCTCGCGATGCTCGACATGGCATTCGATGGAGAGGAGCGCGGCGCGGCGATCGGGCAGTGGGCTGCGTGGTCTGCGGTGTCGGGCGCAGCGGGGCCATTCGTGGGTGGATGGCTGGTCGACGTTCTCTCGTGGCGATGGGTCTTCTCGGCGGTCATCGTCTTCGCGCTCATCGCGTCGGTGATCGTGACGCGGCACATCGCGAAGGTCGAGCTTCCGAAATCCACCTCCGGGAGCGCAGCTTCGCGGCGCATCGATTATCTCGGCGCCACGCTGGGCACGCTCTCGCTCGCGGGAGTCGTCGGCGCGCTGATGTCCGGCCCCGTGATCGGCTTCACGGATTGGCGCGTGCTCGCGGCGGGGATAAGCGGCGTCGTCTTTATGGTGACGTTCATTCTCGTGGAGCGGTGCGTCGAGAGGCCGATTCTCCCTCTCACGATCTTCCGCTCGATGCAGTTCAGCGGCGTGAACGCGACGACCTTTCTCGTGTACGGCGCGCTGAGCGGATTGTTCTTTCTCCTGATGCCACAGCTGCAGGGCAATCTCGGCTATAGCGCGCTGCGCGCGGGCGCCGCGCTCACGCCGACGAACGTGATCATGCTCGTGCTCTCGCCTATCGCGGGACGCATGAGCGCGCGCATGGGCGTGCGGGAATTGATGACGGCCGGCGCATTCGTGGCCGCAGTGGGGATGCTGCTCTTCGCGCGCGTGCACGAGGGGTCGACGTATCTGACGGCCGTGCTTCCGGCCACCATCGTCTTTGGTGTAGGGCTCTCGATTCTCGTCGCGCCGCTCACGTCGGCGGTGCTCAGCGCGGTGAAGGAGAGCGACACGGGCCTCG
>JALYSW010000314.1 GCA_030854615.1 Gemmatimonadota bacterium | reverse complement strand
CCGCTGCTGCTCTGGATCGAGACGAGGTGGCCGCGCTCGGCCGAAGAGAGCGGCGCGAGCGGACGCACGCGGAAGCCCGCGCCGCGCGGGCCCGTCGCGATGAGCCGGTAGCGCGCGCGACGAGCATCGGCGGCGCCGATGCGCTTCATCGACAGTCACTCGCATCTCGCGGACGCGGTCTTCGACGAAGATCGCGGCGCGGTGATCGAGAGGGCGGCGGCCGCGGGTGCGGCCGCCGTCGTGTGCATTGGGGCATCGCTCGCGGACGCGACGCGCGCGCGAGAGCTCGCCGCACACTTTCCGCTGCTGCGCTGGACGGCCGGGATCCATCCGCAGGAGGCCGGTACCTTCAACGCCGCCACCGACCTCCCTGCGCTCGAGGCGCTGCTCGATGCCGGCGCCGTCGCGATCGGCGAGTGCGGGCTGGACTTCCACTATGATGCGCCGAAGGACCGCCAGCACGAGGCCTTCGAGGCCCAGCTCGCGCTGGCGGCAGACCGTTCGCTTCCGGTGATCGTGCACACGCGCGAGGCGGAGATGCACACCGGGATCATGATCGACCGTGCTGCGCGCGACGGCGTCATCGGCGTCCTCCACTGCTACACGGGAAGCCTCGCCCTCGCCCAGCGCGCGCTCGGCTATGGATGGTACGTCTCGTTCAGTGGCATCATCACCTTCAAGAGCTGGACGGATCTCGAGCTGCTTCGGGCCATCCCCGACGACCGCGTGCTCGTGGAGAGCGATGCGCCCTACCTCGCCCCCGTGCCGCGCCGGGGTAAGCGCAACGAGCCCGCGTGGGTCGCGCACACCATCGACCGCCTGGCCGATGTGCGGGGCATCGCGCCCGACCTGATGGCCAGTCGCTGCGCGGAGAATACCGAGCGCCTCTTCGGCTTCACCGCGCACCCGTAGCGCACGTGGCTCCGTTATCTTGGGAGAGCTAGCATCATCGGTGAGTTCTCCCATTTCGCCTCGGAGGCGAGTGTGGCCACAGTTCCGTCCGATATCGAGATCGCTCAGAACGCCAAGCTCCGTCCGATCGTGGATGTCGCCGCGGATCTCGGGCTGAAGGCGGACGAGGTCGATCTCTACGGCAAGTACAAGGCGAAGATCGATCTCGAAGTCTCGCAACGACCCGCCAAAGGGCGGCTCGTGCTCGTCACCGGGGTGAACCCGACGGCCGCAGGGGAAGGAAAAAGCACGACGCTCGTCGGTCTCACGCAGGCGATGCGCCGCCTCGGCAAGAATGCGGTGCTCTGCATGCGCGAGCCGAGCATGGGGCCGGTGTTCGGTGTGAAGGGTGGCGCCGCGGGCGGTGGTTACGCGCAGGTCGTGCCGATGGAGGACATCAACCTCCACTTCACCGGCGATTTTCACGCGATTGCCTCCGCGCACAACCTGCTGTCGGCGCTGCTCGACAACCATCTCACGCAGGGGAATACGCTCAACGTGGATCCGCGCCGAATCACCTGGCCGCGCACCATCGACATGAATGATCGCGCGCTCCGGGATGCCGTCATCGGCCTCGGTGGCGTCGCGAACGGCGTCGTGCGCGAGGAGCGGTGGGTGATCGTCCCCGCGAGTGAAGTGATGGCGATCGTCGCCCTCGCATCGAGCCGCGAGGATCTCGAAACTCGGCTCGCGCGCATCGTCGTTGGCGCGACGGCCGGCGCGAAGCGCGATCCCATTCGCGCGAGCGATCTCAAGGCCGTCGGCGCGATGAGCCTGCTGCTCAAGGACGCGATCCGACCGAATCTCGTGCAGACGCTCGAGGGCGGTCCTGCGATCGTGCACGCTGGGCCGTTCGGCAACATCGCCCACGGCTGCAACAGCGTCATCGCGACGCAGACCGGGCTCGCGCTCGCCGACATCGTGCTCACCGAAGCCGGCTTCGGCTCCGATCTCGGCGCCGAGAAGTTCTTCGACATCAAGTGCCGCTCGGCCGGTCTCAATCCGGAGGTCGCCGTGGTCGTCGCGACGGTGCGCGCGCTCAAGCTCAATGGCGGCGCGAACAAGAAGAATCTCGCCACGGAAGATCTCGGCGCGCTCGAGAAGGGACTCCCGAATCTCTCGCTGCACATCGAAAACGTCGCGCAGTTCGGCGTGCCGGTGATCGTCGCGATCAACCGGTTTCTCACCGACAGCGATGCCGAGCTCGCGATGGTTGCGGATTTTGCCCGCAAGCACAAGGTTCGTGTCGCGCTGAACGAGGTGTGGGAGAAGGGTGGCCAGGGCGGAGAGGAGCTCGCGCGCGAGGTGTTGGATGCGCTCGAGAAGGACAAGTCGGCGTTCCATCCACTGTACGATGTGAAGCAGCCGATCAAGGCGAAGATCGACATCATCGTCCGCAAGGTGTACGGCGGCGATGGCGCCGACTACTCCCTGAAGGCGGATCGCGCGATCGAGTACCTGGAGTCCATCGGACTCGGCGAGACGCCGGTGTGCATGGCGAAGACGCAGTACTCCGTCACCGACGACCCCACGATCATGGGGCGCCCAACTGGCTTCCGCATCACCGTCAACGAAGTCTATCCCGTTGCGGGCGCGGGCTTCGTCGTGGCGCAGGCGGGCGACATCATGACGATGCCGGGGCTGCCGAAGGAGCCGTCGGCCGAGAAGATGAGTATTACGAAGGACGGTACGATCACGGGGCTCTTTTAGCCCGTCGTCCTGCCGCTACCGCGTTGTCTACTACTGCAAGGGGGATGTGTGGCGCATCAGCGTATCGAGACTGAGACTGCACCTGCCGCGATCGGCCCGTATTCCCAGGGGATCGTTGCCGGCGGCTTTCTCTTCACTGCAGGACAGATCGCGCTCGATCCGAAGTCCGGCAAGATCGTCGACGGCGGAATCGTCGAGCAGACCACTCGTGTGCTCGAGAATCTTCGCGAGGTCCTCGCCAAGGCGGGTGCGACGTGGACCGATGTCGTGCGCACCACGGTCTATCTCATGGACCTCGCCGACTTCCCGACGGTGAATGAGATCTATGGCAAGCACCTCGGCAGTGCGCGCCCCGCTCGTTCGACGGTGCAGGTGGCGGCGCTCCCGCGCGGCGGACTGATCGAGATCGATCTCATCGCGCAGATTCACGCGTGATGCCGTGAGCGCACCGGGATGCGCGGTCGTGACTGTCGTGGCGAGGGCGTTCGCATTCGTGTGCGTGCTGTCGCTGCTCGCGATTGGCGCAACGGCGCACGCGCAGGTCGCCGACAGCGCGCGCGTCGGCATCGCTCCCCAGCGCGACAGCACGCGTGACATTCCGGTACAGCTGCGCGCTCGGACAGCGGTGGATTCGCTCAACGACCGCCGCGATTCCGTACTCGACGCAGGTCCTCCGATTCGTCCGAAAACCGCGCTCCTTCGCTCGCTCCTGATCCCCGGCTGGGGGCAGGCGTCACTCGACCGCGGCACCGCAGGCGCGACGTACTTCGCGCTCGAGGCGGGCTCCATCGCAATGCTGATCTTCGCGAAGCACGAGCTGGCCACCGCGCGTCGCGCCGCGGCCGACAGCACCTTCCTCAATGATTCCACCTTTGGCCCGCCGCCGGAGCTCGCGGGCCGTGTGCGCGTGCGCAGGCTGCAGGTCGAGGACTGGGCCGCACTGATCTTCTTCACCCACCTCTTCTCCGCCGCCGACGCGTTCGTGTCGGCGCACCTGTGGGATGTGCGCGTGCAGGTGCACGGCGGGCGGGAAGATCGGTCCGCGACGGTGTCTGCGTCGATTCCATTTTGAGCGGAAGCAGCGCGCCAGTCGGCGTCTTCGATTCGGGGATCGGCGGTCTCACCGTGGTGCGCGAGATCGAGCGACAGCTGCCGCACGAGCGCATCATTTATTTCGGCGATACCGCTCGCGTGCCGTACGGTCCGAAGAGTCCGGAGACCGTGCAGCGTTACAGCCGCGAGATTGCGGACTGGCTGGTCCGCGAGGGTGTGAAGGCCATCGTCGTCGCGTGCAACACCGCGACGGCGCACGCGCTTCCGATGCTGCGCGAGTACGTCGCGCTGCCGGTGATCGGGGTGGTGGAGCCCGGCGCGCGTGCCGCGATGCGCACCACGCGCTCCGGCGTCGTGGGCGTCATCGGAACGGCGGGGACCATCGCCTCCGGCGCGTACGAGCGCGCGATTCACGCGATCGAGCCCGCTGCGCGCGTCGTGGCGCGCGCGTGCCCGCTCTTCGTCCCGCTCGTGGAGGAGGGATGGACCGACCGCGAGGCAACGCGGCTCATCGCGCTCGAATATCTCGAGCCCCTCGCCGAAGCACAGGTCGACACGATCGTGCTCGGATGCACGCACTATCCGCTGCTCGCGCCGATGCTCGCGGAGCTCACGCAGCCCGGTGTGCTGCTCATCGACAGCGCGGCGGAGACCGCCGCCGAGACGCGCCGGACGCTGATCGAGCACGACCTCGTTGCGCCGCACCGTGCGGACACGCCGGTGCATCGCTTCGTCGCCTCCGACGATCCCGACCGGTTCCTACGCGTCGGCCAGCGCTTCCTCGGCTCGACGATCGATCGCGTCGAGAAGGTCACCCTCGGATGAGCCGGTCCACGCGCGTAGCTCGATGCGCTCCGGGCGAATGACGAGATACGTGTGGCGATTCACCCACGCGCCCGGATTCGCGTACACGCCGCCGGTCGGCGCGCGCTCGAGCGTCGTGACGTGCGAGTGACCGAAGGCGACGAGCTCCGTCTCGCGATGCGCCGCGAGATAGTCGAGCGCCACCGCGCGAAGCCCGCTCCCGCCATCCGAGGCACCGTGCGACCGACTGCGATTCGACGTGCCGCTCGCCAGACGCGTGGCGAGGTCGGGGTGCAATGCGCCGAAGGCGCGAATCGCGAGCGGATGTCGCATGATGCGCTTGAACCCGCGATAGCTGCGGTCCTCGCGCACTCGCCGTCCATCGCCGTGCGCCACGTGCGCGCGCCAGCCGCCGAGTTCCCCGTTCCACTCGCCGTGCACGAGCTGCGCGCCGATCTCGCGCGTGAGCACGTCGCCGCCCCATGCATCATGGTTCCCCGCGATGATCATCACGGGCTTCCCGGCGTCCGCGAGCGCGGCGAGCGCTCCGAGTACGCGCACGTGCCCGCGCGGTATCACAGTGCGCCACTCGTACCAGAAGTCGAAGAGATCGCCATTGATCACGACGGATCCGGCGTGCTGTCGCGCGAAGTCGAAGAATGCGGCCACCGCTCGCTCGTGTCCGGACGGCGCGGCGCCGAGGTGCGCATCGGACATGAGGA
>JALYSW010000099.1 GCA_030854615.1 Gemmatimonadota bacterium | reverse complement strand
GGCGGCATCGCCCGCCAGCAGATTCGTCGCGCTCGAGCTCTTCCCGCTCGGCGCACACGCATAGCCAAGAGCGCCGAGCGCGAGCACGGTAACACCGGCAACAGTGAATCGCTTGATCTGGGAGTGTACCATTGCTTCCTCGTGTCGGAGCGTAGGTGATGCATTCGGGTCGAGCTCGCAGAACGTGAGTGAAGCTAGAATTCACGGCGCACCGGCATAGTCGGGTATTTGCCGGATTTTCGCTGAGGGTTTCTCCCCGATCCCCTCAGGGAAACGCCGACAGTGCCTGTCGCAGCCTTGCCTTTACTAGTTTTCTCTCATGTCATCACGCGCCCCCCTCCCTCTCCTCTTCGATCTCGACGGGACACTCGCCGATTCGATCGCGCTCCTCCTCGCCGCCTTCCGCCACACCTTTGCAGCTCACCGTCCCGATGCGATGCCGAAGGACGAAGAGTGGATCGCCGGGATCGGCACCCCGCTGATCACGCAGATGCGCCACTTCGAGCCGAGCGAAGAGAAGGCGCAGCAGATGATCCTCACCTATCGCGAATTCCAGCGCACGAAGCACGACGAAATGCTCCACGAGTTCGATGGCGTTGGCGAGACACTCGCGCTCCTCAAGTCACGCGGTCATCCGACGGCGCTCGTCACCAGCAAGGGGAACGACCTCGCGCATCGCGCGCTCGCCTGGCTGCATCTCACCGACTCGATCGACGTCGTCGTCGGGATGGACTCCACCGAGCGCCACAAGCCGGACCCCGCGCCCGTGCTCTTCGCGCTCCACGCCCTCGGCGCCTCCGCGAACGACGCCCTCTTCCTCGGCGACTCGCCCCACGATATCGCCGCGGGCAATGCCGCCGGCGTCACAAGCGTCGCGGCACTTTGGGGACCCTTCTCCCGTAGAGTGCTGGAACAGGCGTCCCCGACCTATCTCCTCGAGCACATCCGTGAGCTCCCGGCACTGGTAAGCCGGTTAGACGCCTCCAGAGGGTCCTGAGCGTTCAAACCTTTCCGTAGCTGGCGTCATCTGATCTCCCAACGAGACCAGAGAGTCGACTTGGATGACGGCGACGGCGACCGAGGTGGTTCCAATCCAAACCCTGGATGAAGGCGGCACCGCCATTGCCCGCGCCGCGAGCGGAGACCGGCATGCGTTCGAGCATGTCTATCGGATGCATCTCGATCACGTCTTCTCGCTCTGCGTGCGGATGACGGGTGATCGCACCCGCGCCGAGGAGTTGACGCAGGATGTGTTCGTACGGGCGTGGGAGAAGCTCTCCACGTTCCGGGGCGAGAGTGCCTTCTCGACCTGGCTCCACAGGCTCACGGTCAACGTCGTACTGAACGAACGGCGGGTCGATATTCGTGAGCGCGGTCGCACGGTGTCCTCGAGCGACGACGAAGAGAGTGCAGCACCCGCATCATCGACCTCGCAGCCGATGCACGCGGAGAAGATGGACCTCGAGTGGGCGATCGCGAAGCTGCCGAAGGGTGCCCGCCGAGTGTTCGTGCTGCACGATGTCGAAGGGTTCACGCACGAAGAGATCGGATCGATGCTCGGCGTGACGGCAGGTGGGTGCAAGGCGCAGCTGCATCGGGCGCGGCTGCTTTTACGGGAGGCTCTGACGCGATGACTTACGACAAGCACGAGTGTGATCTGATGTGCGAGCGGCTCGCCGCCTATCTCGAGGGTGATCTCACGCCGGCCGAGATGGCGGAGGCCGAGCGGCACCTGGCGCTGTGTGCGTCGTGCCGCGAGACGCTCGCGGAGCTGCGCGTGATCGCCGCCGAGGCATCGACGATGCCGCTGCTCACGCCGTCGCGTGATCTCTGGTCTGGGATCGAGGCGCGGATCACCACGCCGGTCACGGCACTCGGCGGCGCGTCCGCTGCGGTTCGTCGCGCGCCTCGGCGGCAGTGGCAGTACGCGATGGCAGCGGCAGCGCTGATCGCCGCGACCGCCGGCACCACGTACTTCTTCGTGACGCGCAGCGGCACGACGGCACCGCAGGTCGCGACGCGCACGGCTGTGCCGTCACACGATGCGGCGGTCGCCACGCCGGCGCCGCTCGTCAGCGCGGCGCCCACGCCGCCGGCGAATGCAACCGTCGCCTCGTACCGCCCGAAGAAGGAGCTGAGCGCCGCCCGCGTCTACGACAACGAGATCACGCTGCTCGACAGCCTCGTGCGCACGCGTCGCGCATCGCTCGACCCGAAGACCGTCGCCGTCATCGAGAACAATCTCCAGATCATCAACAAGGCCATCATCGAGAGTCGCGCGGCTCTCGCGAAGGATCCGAAGAGTCCAATGCTCTCGAGCCAGCTCGACAACGTGCTCGGTAGCAAGGTCGAGCTGCTCCGTACTGTCGCCTTTCTTCCTACTCAAAGCTGATGGAGTTGATCATGCACGCCCCATGGCGCCTCGCCGCCTTTGCACTACTCGCCCTCGCGCTGCCGGCGCAGGCGCAGCATAGCAAAAGTCGCGTTCGCACTACCGATCGCGATCGGGATCGCGACACTGCCGAGATGCGCATCGACACCACCGTCGCGATCGGGCGCTCCGGCACCGTCGATGTGCAGGGATTCTCCGCCGACGTCACGGTCATCGGCTGGGACCGCGATGAGGTGCAGATCCACGCGATCTCGGGAAGCCGGCTCCGCTTCGATTCGTCCCCGTCGCGCGTCTCGCTCGCGGAAACGCCTGAAGGCGGGTCGTATCAGGATGACGGCGATGACGATAAGCACGGCGGCCACAAGATCGAGATCAGCATGCCGAAGACGGCCCGGCTGCTCGTGCGCTCGGTGTCGGGCGATGTGAAGCTGCGCGATGTCGCGGATGTGGAAGCACATTCGGTGAGCGGCAGCGTCGAGGCTACCAACGTCGCGAGCCATGCCACGCTCGAAAGCGTCTCCGGCGACGTAACGGCAGAACACGTTTCTGCGGGAGTGCGCGCCAACTCGGTCAGCGGCGAGATCCATGCGCGCCGGATCACCGGCGACGTGTCGGCGCAGAGCGTGAGCGGCGACATCATCCTCGAAGGCGTGACCTCCTCGTTCGTGCGGTCCGAAACGGTTTCGGGTGACACGAAGTTCACCGGGCCGGTCGATCCGAAGGGGCGCTACGAGTTCCACTCGCACTCGGGGGACGTCGACGTCGATCTCACGGGCGGCTCCGGCGACGCATCGCTCGAGGTCGAGACGTACAGCGGCGATCTCGACTCCGGTTGCGCGCTCACGATGGAACCGAACGGAAGATCGAGCCGCTCGGGGAAGCGCGGCTCCTTCACGATGGGGCATGGCGGCGGTGCCCACTTCATTCTCAAGACCTTCAGTGGCGACGTGCGCATCACGGGTTGCCGCTCACACGGAGACAACTAAATGCGCCGCCTCCTTTCCGTCTCGCTCACAACGGCCGCGCTCTTCGCGGCCGTCGCACCGGCCTCGGCCCAGCGCGATAATGACCGCAGCTACTCGTACGACAGCACCTTCTCCTCGAAGAATTCGATCGCGGCGGGCGGCACGATCCGCGTCGAGGACCTCAACGGCAGCATCGACGTCGTCGCCTCCGACAATCCGACGACCACCATCACGGCCGTCAAGCAGTGGCGTCGCGGCGACCCATCGATGGTGCGGATTCTGGTCGAGCCGGGGAACAACGGAGTGACTGTCTGCGCACTGTGGAACGAGAACGCCAAGAGCTGCGACGCTCGCGATCGCCACAACCATCGCGATTCCGACGACGATCGCAACCGCCACAACGACGTCTCGGTCCACTTTACCGTGCACGTCGCGAAGGACGTCAAGGTAGACGTGAACACGGTCAACGGCTCGATCAGGGTGGACGGCGCCACGGCGGCGGTCGACGCGGAAACGGTCAACGGCCGCGTCGAGGTTGCGACGCTGGGCGGCCCGGTCACGGCGCGCACGGTGAACGGCGAAGTCCGTGCGACCATTGCGCATCTCGTGAAGTCGGGGGAGCCGCTCGAGCTCGAAACGACGAACGGCTCCGTGGAGCTCGAGGCGCCGGCCGATCTCAACGCGGATGTCGACGCCGAGACGACGAATGGCGGCATCGAGTCCGATTTCCCGCTCACGATCAGCAAGGGGCTCGTCGGCAGGCACCTACATGGTACGGTCGGCCAGGGCGGAAGGAAGGTCGAGCTCCATACCACCAATGGCTCCGTACGGCTGCGGAAACTCGGCTGAGCACTTTTCCGTAAGGACGGAAAAGGCCATCTCGCCTTGCCCGTCCCGGAGCTCATCATGCGCAATATTCTCTGTGTTCTCGCGGTCGTCGCTCTCGCGGTAGCGTGCTCGGACAACCGCACCTACCCGGAGCGTCACTTCACCTGGACCGGTGACGTCGCTCCGGGCGGCACCACAAAGATCCGCAACGTCGACGGGAGCATTGCGATTCTCGCCTCTGCCGACAACAAGCTCACCGTCGACGCCGTCATCGTGAATGCGGCTCCGAGCGCCGTGCAGGTGAAGCAGGCGACGATCGGCAACGATGTGCTCTTCTGCACGGAGATCTCGTCGAGAAGCGGAACCCCGTGCAACGAGAGCGGCGTACACACCACGACGTTCTCACCCTGGAAGATGTTCAGTCGCCGCCACACCATCACGGTGCGCTATACGTTGCACGTGCCGGCGGGGGTGAAGGTCGATGTCGAGACCGTCAACGGGAAGATCGCGGCGCAGGACATCGCCGCGAACGTGAAGGCCGCGACGGTGAACGGCGACGTCGTGGTGTCTACTACGAACGGTACGATCAACGCCGAGACGGTGAACGGTTCCATCATCGCGAGCATGGCGCAGCTGCCGGATTCCGGCAACGTGCATCTCGAGACGGTGAATGGGTCGATCACGTCGGTGATACCGGAAGGGATCGGCGGTCGCATCAACCTCGAGAACGTCAACGGCGCGATCACCGCGAGCTATCCGAATGCGGTACCGGACAGCGGGGACAAGCACCACATGCGCATCACGCTCGACGAGGGCGCGCGCCGCGTGCATCTGGAGACGGTTAACGGCTCGGTGAACCTGACGAGGTACGTGAAGCCTGCCGCCGTCCCGGCCGTTTCGGTTTCGGTGAAGAACTGAGGCTAGCCCTCGCGCTGGTCCATCGTTCGCACGCCTGCAACGACCACACCGAAGGCATTGCTCACGCGCGCAAAGTCTCGTCGCGGCTCGAACCGTTCCTCGCCGAGCTCCGCCTGCTGCAAGCGTGAGAGGTCGAAGTTCTTCCAGCCATGCTCGGCGCCGCCCTCACTGAAGCCCTGCACCTGGTAGGCCTCGAGCTGCTCGCTGCCATCGATTTTTCTCACGATGGCGTGCGGCTGGATCATTCGCATTTCGCCGGTCGCATACACGATGCGCAGAACTCGGCGTTCTTCCAGGGCCTGTAAGACGACTTCTCGCAGCATTGGCTCCTCGGTGAATGCGCTCACATAAACAATCTGTCGATGGCGGTCTCCGCAACTGGCGGATCGGGTTACGTGCGCGAGCGCAGCCGATTATCTCTCGCCGATGCGCTTTCGCCTCGGTTCGAGCTGGCTGGTCGGACTTACGGCCGCGTTCGTTGCTTCGCTGCCCGAATCGCGTGCCGCGGCACAGAGCGTTTCCGCGGACAGTGCGCACGCACCGCGCGCGTCGCTCGCGCCGGTTCCACAGCCGCACTACAAGCTCCGCTTCGCGCTCGGCTTCGTCTCGAGCATCGTCGCGCACGAGAGCGGACACGTCATCGCATCGTTCGCGGTCGGCGGGCATCCATCGTTCGGATTCAACAAGTGGCGGCCGACGATCTACTCCGGCATCGACTCGCGCATCGACCCGCACAAGCAGTTCATCTTCTCGAGCGCGGGACTCACGGTGCAGACGCTCCTCGACGAGACGCTCCTCGACCTTCCGCACGCGCGCGGGAGCATCGCGGGCCCCTTCGAGCGCGGGCTCCTCGCCGGCGGAATCGGCACGGTGCTCTTCTACGTCACGCTCGGGCGCACGGGAACCGTGAGTGACGTGACCTTCATGGCGAACACGTCTTCGCTCAGCAAGACGCAGATCTCGCTGATCTATGGAGGAATGGCCGCGCTGCACGCCGTCCGCATCCACTATAAGGATCGCTACGCACACTTCTTCACGGTTCCCGACGGCAGCGGACATCTGCGCGTCGGGATGAGTCTCGCGCCGGACTAGCAGCTAGCGCGTCCGCGGGGCGAACGAAAGCCACATCGAGTCCTCGTCGCGTAACTCGTCGCCCTGCCGCACCGCCTCCGGCTCGGTGGCGTACGTCACGAAGCCATGCCGCTCGTAGAAGGCGCGCGCGCGTACGTTGTCGCTCATCACGGTCAGCTGGAGATGCCGCACTCGCGTTCGCGCGTGGGCGATCAGTGCGTCCGTGATCGCGTCTGCCACTCCGGTGCCGCGCGCAGACTGGTGCACGTACATCCCCCAGATCAGTCCCTTGTGCGCGAGCTTGTCGCCGGCGAAGAGACTGAAGCCGCCAACGCCGAGGATCTCGTCGGAGCCCTCATGCTGTGCGGCGACGACGTACTCGTTGTCGAGACGGGCCGCCCATCGCCCGGTGTCGATGGCTGCGTCCTCCGTCTCGCTGTAGCGAAAGCCGTTCGGATCCATGCGGAGTCCAGCAACTCGCACCTCGCGAAAGCGCGCAACGTCCGTCGACGTGAGCCGCACGATCTGGAGTGCCATCGCAACCCCGTCTCAGCGCGGAGTCGCGCTCTGCTGACCGCCCGCGGGCAGCTGACCGGGCGCGGGCGGTGCACGGTCGATGAGGAGCTTCGTCACGAAGCGCTGCCCCTCGCTCACGCGCTCCATCTCGATCGCGATCGACTCCACCGCCTGCTCCACGCGCGCGAGCCGCGCATCGAGCAGCGCAGTTCCTTGCTTCGGCCCCCCGAGCCCGGCCATTTTTTCCTTGTGGCTGAACCACATCTTCGTGATGATCACCACTCCTGGAATGCCAAAGACGATGGGGATGATGACGGCTTCGACGGGGATGAACATGCGTGGCGTCTCGGTACGAATGAACTGGTGGCTGCGCTCTCGGACTAAGCTCTCATACGTCGGCCGAAGCCGGAAGGTGTCGGCGGCGCACCTTCAGTGCGCGGGGAGCGTCACGGCCCGCTCGCTTTCGGGAATTCCCTCGAGCACGCGCCCGGTGGGCATCGCCGCCACGATACGAAGCGGCAGGCGCGTCAGCACCGAATCGGAGTTGTTGACGGCACCGCAGCTCTCGTCGAAATCGATCAAGAGCGCACCCCGACGCACGAGTGTGTCGGTGAACGCGCGCACCGTGCGCGCATCGGTCTCGTCGGGAAAGTCGTGCGAGAGCCGGTGCGAGTGGAAGTACAGCGCCTCGGGTGCATTCGTGTACAGCGCGCGTCCGTTTCCATTCGCCCGCACCCACGCGGTAAGCGGCGAGTCCCGCCAGCAGTCCTCGGCGAAGTCGTTCCCGGTCTGCACGGCGTAGCGCGCGCTGTCGCCACTCACGCGCAGCGCGGCCCCCCACCAGAGCACGACGAGCATCGCCACGCCGACGCGCGCCGCCGCAGGCCACCGGCGCCACGCCGGCGCGACGAGCAGCACCATCGTCACCTCGAACAGCACGAGCAACGGCGCCATCATTCTGTCATCCAGTGGAATGCCCGGATCGGCGAACAGTCGCGACGCGAGCACGAGACCGAGGTAGCACGCGGCGAGCAGCGCCGAGGCGAGCGCCGGGAGCTGCCGCGCGCGGAGCGGCCGCGATTCCCAGATCGCGATCACGAGCAGCAGCGCGACCCCCGCCGCTACGAAGATCCCGAGCACCTCACCCATTCCCGGCACGAGCCACGCGGACGTCGTGCGCCAGCCCTCGCGCAGCGTCGAGGAGATTTCCCCGTAGCGACTGATCTTCCTGATCGCGCTCGGCCCCGCAATGTGCATCGTGCGGAGCACCCACGCGCCCTGCAGTGCGATCGCCGGACTCGCCGCGATCGCCGCGCGAGTCACGCGCTGCCGCAGCGTTCCCGGGCGCGCGAGCTGCCAGAGAATCACACCGCCAACCACCGAGATCCCCGCGTAGCGTACTACGCTCGAGATGCCGGCGAGCGTTCCGGACACGAGCGGCCTCCCCGGCATGCGTATCATCGCGGCGAGTGCCAGCACCATGAACGCGATGAAGAGCGGCTCGCTCAGCACGCTCTCGTGCACCTGCACCACAGCGGGTGTCACCATCACCAGAAGTCCCGCGACGATCCCGGCGCCCGCGCCCGAGATGCCTCCCACCAGCCACGCGATCATGCCGATCGAGACGAGCGCCGCCAGTGCGGCGATGTATCGCGCGCCCTGCACCGCGCCGAAGCCCGCGCGCTCCGCTCCCGCAATCGCGATCGGAAATCCGGGCGGCCAGTGCGCGAGCGGCATCGTGCTGTCGGCGCTCGCCCAGTCTCGATTGACGTCGCGCAGTGCGCCGTCGCGCGCGAGCGTCGTCGCCGCATGCAGATACGACATGCTGTCCGGATCCAGCCCCGGCCCCGCCCCGGATGTGATCCCGAGCACAGCTGCAAAGGCAAGGGCGCCCAGCGCCAGCGCAGGGAAAGTCCGGCTCATCCACATTCGCTAATGATACGCGAGACGGATGGCACCGTCACAGTCGCAGTGCGTACGGTTGAATCTCGGCGGAACGCTTGCCGCGTTCCGCCGCCGGGTCTAAGATAGCGATCTAGCTCTACTCCCCTCGCAAGGCCTGGCCACATGTCCGACGATGCGGAGCCGGGTGACCAGCTCTCCTCGTCACGCGAGAGTGGAGCAGTCATCGCTGGACGCTATCAGATAGAGCGGGAGATCGGTCGTGGCGGGATGGCGACCGTGTATCTCGCTCACGACATCCGGCACGACCGCCAGGTCGCACTCAAGTTCATCCACGCCGAAGTCGCCGACGCGCAGGCGACCGAGCGCTTTCGCCGCGAGATCGCGCTGCTCGCGCGGCTGCAACATCCGCACATCCTTCCGCTCTACGACTCCGGCGAGTGGGACGGCGCGCTCTTCTACGTGATGCCGTACATCGCCGGCGAGTCGCTCCGCGGCCGCATCAAGCGCGAGGGACGCTTGCCCGTCGACGAGGCGATTCGCCTCGCGCGCGAGGTCGCGGACGCGCTCGCCTACGCGCACGCGCACGACGTCATCCATCGCGACATCAAGCCCGAGAACATCCTCCTCTCCGAGGGGCACGCGCTCGTCGGTGACTTCGGCATCGCGCACGCGGTGAGCCGCGCAGGCGGCCGTCGTCTCACCGACGCCGGCTTCGCCATCGGCACAATCTCCTACATGAGCCCCGAGCAGGGCTCCGCCGATCCGATCGACGCGCGCAGCGACTTGTACAGCCTCGGCTGCGTCGCCTACGAGATGCTGAGCGGGAAGGTGCCGTTCAGCGGGCCGAGCGCGATTGCGATTCTCGCGCAGCGCTTCGGCGACCCGGCCGCGCCGATCAGGCAGAAGCGCCCGGAGGTACCGCAGGCGGTGGATGCCGCGGTGCTGAAGGCACTCGCGCCGGTGCCCGCGAATCGCTTTCAGAACATGACGGAATTCTCGAGCGCGCTCGGTCGCGCCGAGGAGACGGGCGGCGATCGCGCGGGATTTCAGATCGCGCCGGTTTGGCGATGGACGGCGGCCGCCGTCGGGCTCGGCGCGCTCACCGCGCTCTTCTTCGCCTTTCGCCCCGCGTCGCTCGACCCGGAGCTCTACGTGGTGCTGCCCTTCGTCCACCGCGCGAATGCGGCCCCGCAGCTGCTCGACGGTGACAACTGTCAGCAACTGTTGTACGAGGCGTTCGGACGGTGGAACGGCATCACGCTCGTCGACGACATGCGCGCGCATGACGCGCGCGCGCGTGTGAATCGCGCGCCGCTCTCACTCAACGATGCGCTGCGCACCGCGCGCTCACTGCACGCAGGACGAATGGCGTGGGGCGAGGTGTGGCAGACGGGCGGCGATATCGCCGTGCGCGGGCTCATCTATAATGTGCAAACCGAGCAGCCGGTGAAGCAGTACACCGTCACTCTGCGCGCCGACCTGGGCGATGCGGAGCGCAAGTTCGACGAGCTCGCCGACACGCTGCTCGTCCCTGTCGCGGCCGCAGGTCGCGCGACGCTCCCCGCGAGCGCCGAGGGGGTGCGCGGCTCGCGCTCGATCCCAGCGCTCACGACGTACTTCCGCGCGCACGAGGCGCTCGCCGCCTGGAAGCTCGACAGCGCGGAGGCGCTGTTCCGCGAGGCGATCGACCTCGATCCGGACTACCCGCACGCGAACTACTGGCTCGCACAAGTGATGTCGTGGCGGGGCAATGCAGATCCGTCGGAGTGGCAAGCCAGCGCACAGCGAGCGGTCGACAAGGCATCGCGCCTCTCGATGCGTGACAGCACGCTCGCTGCCGCGCTGCTCGACATGTCGGAGGGGCGCTTCCCCGATGCGTGCGCTAAGTACGAGCGCCTGCGCTCGATGCGTGATTCGCTCGACTTCACGGTGTGGTATGGGCTCGGTGATTGCCGCGCGCGTGACACGGTGGTGGTCAAATGGGCGGCGAGTCCATCGGGCTGGCGATTCAGAAGCGGATACGAGAGTGCGATCAACGCGTACACGAAGGCGCTGTCGCTGGTGCCATCGTCGCATCTGGCGTTCGCCGGTGTGGGATTCGAGCGGCTGTCGACGCGACTCTTCACTCAGAGCAGCCAGCTGCGAAATGGTGCGGTCGATGGCGACAGCACCCTCTGGTCCGCATTCCCTGCCCTCGCCAACGACACGCTCGCATTCGTCCCGTATCCGAATTCGCAGATCGCGACGGGTGCGACGCCGCGCCCAGCGTCGTCCGCGGCAGCGATCGCCCGGAATCGCGTGCGACTCGAGAAGCTCGCCGCGGAGTGGACACAGGAATTTCCTCGCAGCTCCGCTGCCTTCGAGGCGCTTGCGCACGCGCTGGAGCTCGAGGGGCGCATTACGGGTGCGGGTGCGCCGAACAGCTCGGCGATCGCTGCACTCGAGCGTGCACGCGAGCTCGCCAGCGACTCGAGCGACATTCGTCGGCTCGGAGTATTGCGCACCCGCCTGCTCCTCTATTCAGGCGACTTCGCGGGCGCCCGCACGCTCGCCGATTCGATTCTCACCGCCGCGACCGCACCGACGCCAGCCGATGCGGATGCCCTGAAGGCGCTCGCCGCGCTGACCGGACAGCTGACTCGCATGGTCGAGCTGCTGCGTATCGAGGCACCCCTCGTCCGCTTCCTGTCGCCAGCCAACCAGCTCGTGCAGCCACCACTCCCCGTCGCGGAGCCCGCCCAGACGATGCTCGGCTACGCATCACTCGGCGCGTCGGCAGATAGCATCACGACAGCAAAACAGCGTGTCGAGCGCGCCGTCGTCAGCTACGTGCCCGCAGCCAATCGTGCGGCGGTGCGGGAAGCAGTCCTCAACATGCCTCTTACACTTTCGTATCCCATCACGCCGGGGCTGTCGCTCGCGCGCGCGGGTGGCAATGGCGATTACCTCCTCAACATTCAGCGCGCGGCCGCGAACCACGACACGACGGCAGTGCACGAACAGCTGCGCGCGATCGGGCGGCTGCGCGCGCTCGACGCACCCGGTGAGCTCTCGATCTACCTGACCTATCAGGAGGCGTGGCTCCTCCTGCAGGTCGGCGACAGCGCAGCCGCGACGCGCGAGCTCGACGGATCGCTCACGGCGCTCCCGTCGCTCGGGCCGTATCTATTGGACTTCGTGCAGGATCCCGCGTTCCTCGTGCGGGCGATGGCGCTTCGCAGCGATCTCGCGGCGAAGGCAGGAGATCAGCGCACGGCCCAGCACTGGGCGTCTGTGGTGTCGGAGCTCTGGTCAGGCGCCGACGCGCCGCTGCAGAGTGAAGTCGTGCGCATGCGCGGGCGAATATCGGGCGGTGCGCATTGATCGCGCGATCGGCCGCGGAGAGAATACTTTCGAACAGGAGCAGGGGATGATCATTGCAAATGCGACGCGGCTGCGAGAGGCGACCCAGCGCCTGGCACTCATAGCGACGTTGAGCACGACCGCGTGGGGGTGCGCGCACGCCGGCCCGAATAATGTCAACGAGCTGCTTTACGTGCACCGCCGCATTCACGTCGACCGCGAGACCGCCGCCCGCTGGGATGCGAGTGAGCGCCTGGTGCAAGCAGAAGGCGATCGCATCGCTCCGATCCCGGCCGATGACAAGCAGCCGTCTGCGGTGCCATTTCCCGGCGACGCGCGGGCGACGCTCACGTCGCTGCACCCCAGCGACCGTCACGGCGCGACGGACAAGCGCATCCTGTCGGTGATGGGTGAGCGAAAGACCATCGTCTCTTCCGGCGTCGTTGCGCAGGTCACGCTCGTGAAGGGAATCGAATACAAGAGCGAGGCGCACTTCCAGAAGGGGTGGCTCCCGGTCGCGATCGTCGTGCTACCGGATTCGTCCAACCGCGACGCGATCGTCTACCCGAAGCTCAAGCTGCATGGGGGAACCAGTTGGGTGTACGTGCGCGAAGCGTCGCCGTCGAAGTGGGAGGCAGCGCTCGTACGGCTCGTCGATGGGAAGGTCGAGCAGGAGCCGCTGCCGATTTCGATCGCCCAGGGCGACGACCTCGAGCCCGTGATCGGCGCCCGCTTCAACTGGGAAGACGACGACGAGTCGGTTTGGACGTACTGCGGTGGACGCTGCTGCAGGATCGGCGGAGCGCAGTAGCAGTGCCCATCGTGCCGGTATTTCCACCATACGGAGACAGCTCATGGTAAATCGCTATCTCTCTGCGACGCTCGCCCTCGCGGTCGCGTTCGTACTGATGCTCGTCCTCGCGCACACCGCGATCGCGCGCTCCAACTCAGTCGACGACATCCTCGCCTACGAGCGCGCGACGTGCGCGGCGTACCAGCGCAACGATGCCGCTGCGATCGACAGCCTCGTGGCTGATGACTACGTGCTCACGGAAAGCAGTGGCGCGCTCACCACGAAGGCAAACGACATTCGCGATGCGAAGGGCGGCGCCGTAAGGTTCACCGCCTTCCGCAACGAGGACATGCAGGTGAAGATGTACGGCAATACCGCCGTCGTCCGCGGCAAGACCATCGTGCAGGGCACGGCCCTTGACGGCTCGAAGGTCGACGTCATCGTGCAGTTCACGGACACGGTGGTGAAGATCGACGGACGGTGGCGCCTCGTCGCCGGCCACGTGTCGAGATTGAAGAACAGCTGAGCATCACACGCGCACGACCTACCCTAAACGAAGGCGATTCATGTCACTCCTCGACATAGTCCAGCAGCACCTCGGTCCCGATCAGATTCAACAGATCAGCCAGCACCTGGGCGTCGATCCGGCGACCGCGCGCAACGCGATCAACGCCGCGCTCCCGATGATGGTCGGCGGCATGGCGCACACCGCGCAGCAGCCCGGCGGCGCGTCCGCGATTCAGAGCGCGGTCGACAATCACAGCGCCGGCGGAATCCTCGGCAGCCTCGGTGGACTCGGCGGGCTGGCCGGAATGCTCGGCGGCGCATCGAACACCGGTAGCGGCAGCGGAGGCGGGGTCGGCGGAATCCTCGGCAGCATCCTCGGGCAGCACACCGACACGGTGCAGAACGGCGTGCAAACCGCATCGGGACTCGATGCATCGAAGGTGAAATCGCTGCTCGCGATCCTCGCGCCGATCGTGATGGCCGCGCTCGCACAGCACGCCGCGACACAGCCATCGACATCGTCGGGGAGCAGCGGGGGGCTCGGAAGCATCCTGCAGCAAGCCGCGACCGCCGCGCAGCAGAACAATGGCGGCTCGTCGCAGGTCGGCGGAGTGCTGGGGCAGATTCTCGGGAAGCTGTAGCCTCGCCGCATGAGCATCGCACTCAAAGGCGCGCTGTTCATCATTCTCGTCGCAGGCGTGGCAGCGATCGTGCTGCGGCGCCCGAGTGCGTCCACCAGCAACGATGATTGGGTGAGCTCGGACAAGGGCGAGATTCCTGCGCTCGATCGGCTGGAGAAATCGGGCGCCGATCTCTCGAAACCGACCGATCTCAACTACTACCTCTATTTCGCCGACAGCGTCGCGGCCGCGAAGGCGGCGGATTCCGCTCGCGCCGCGACGTGGGAGGCGGAGGTCCTGCGCGGACGGTCCGGCTGGACCTGTCAGGCCACGAAAACGATGGTCCCGGAGCGTGCTGCCATCCTCGACGCGACGAAGCGTTTCTCGGCGATCGCCACATCGCTCGGCGGCACATGCGACAGATGGGAAGTCGCGATCACGAGGTAACTTTCCCCGCCTCCACCCGCGCCGCCTGCGCGTGCGAGTGCCCGTACGCGAAATAGATCACCAGCCCCACCGCGAGCCAGATCACGAGGCGGATCCACGTCTCCCCCGGCAGCCCGAGCATCTGCGCGAGACAGATCAGTGCGCCGAGGATCGGCACGAGTGGCACTCACGGCGTGCGAAACGGGCGACGATTCCCGGGCGCCGTCTTCCGCAAAATCACGACGCCTACGCACACCAGCACGAACGCAAGCAGCGTCCCGATACTCACGAGCTGCCCGAGCACCTCGATCGGCGTCAGCCCAGCGACGAGCAAACACACGGCTCCCGTCACGAACGTGCTCACGTGCGGCGTCTGGTAACGCGGATGCACCCGCCCGAATACCCGCGGCAGCAGTCCGTCGCGTGCCATTGAAAAAAAGATTCGCGTCTGGCCGAGCAGCTGCACGAGCATCGTGCTGAAGAGACCGAACAGCGCGCTCACCTTGATCACGGGGCTCAGCCAGCGCAGCCCCGTCGCATCGATCCCCACCGCGAGTGGATCGGCGACGTTGAGCTTCGAGTAGTGCACGATCCCCGTGAGCACGATCGCCACGGCGATGTAGAGTACCGTGCAGATCGCGAGGGAGCCGAGAATTCCCCACGGCATGTCGCGCTGCGGATCCTTCGACTCCTGCGCAGCCGTCGTCACCGCGTCGAAGCCGATGTATGCGAAGAACATGACGCCGGCGCCGCGCAGGATGCCGCTCAATCCGAAGTGCCCGAACTCTCCCGTGTTCGGCGGGATGAACGGCGTGAGATTCGCGCACTTCACGTACGCCGCCCCTGCAACGACGAAGACCACGAGCACCATCGCCTTGATGAACACGAGCACCGTGTTCGCGTTGGCGCTCTGCCGGATCCCGCTGATCAGCAGCGCGGACACGAAGATAACAATGCACGCCGCGGGAAGATTGAAGACGCCGGTCACCGTCGCGCCGCTCTGGTCCGTCACCACGCGTCCGTACGGCATCGTGAGCGCAAGCGGGATGTTCATGCCGACATCGTGGGCGAGGCTCACGAAGTATCCGCTCCATCCGACCGCGGCCGTCGACACGCTCAACGCATATTCGAGAATCAGATCCCAGCCGATGATCCACGCGATGAACTCGCCGATCGTCGCGTACGCATACGTGTACGCGCTCCCCGCGATCGGCACCATCGCCGCGAATTCGGCATAGCACAGCCCGGAGAACGCGCAGCCGATCGTCGTCAGGATCATCGAGAGTACGAGCGCCGGCCCGGCGTTTTGTGACGCGGCGGTTCCCGTGAGTACGAAGATCCCGGTGCCGATGATCGAGCCGACGCCGAGCGCCATGAGCTGAACGCGGCCCAGCGACCGGCGCAGCGGATTTCGCTCGGCGTCCTGGTCGAGCTGCGCGAGCGATTTTTTCGTGAAGAGATTCATGAGCCGAGCATAGCGTGACGCCGGCCGACGGGCGCTCCGGTGCGCGTCAGGAGAAGGCAAGGCTTTCCTGACCGCTCGCCACGCGCGCGCGCGGAATCTGCGTTATATCCTCTCGATGCGGTCCCTTCCTCTCCTCACACCACGTCCGCCGTCGGCACTCTCGCGGATCACGATCGTACTCGCGGTCGTGCTTGGCGCCGCACTCGCGTGGGCGGTGGTCGTCGAGCTGCGCTTCCAGCGGCGCACGGCGGAGCGCGTGACGGAGGACTACCTGTCGCTCCTCGCGCGCGAACGCATTGGCGCCGCCGCAGGTGCGCTGCGCTCGGCGAGCGCGAGCGGGCTCGGCGCGCAGGTGAGCGGGACGATGGGCTCCGTGTACGAGGAGCTTCCACCACCAGCGCCGCGCACGCCATCGAGCGATGCGCTGCGCTGTCCGGATGCGCCGGGCATCACACCGTCGTACTTCCGCCTCGACCTCCGCAATCAGGCATTTCTGGCTTCCTCCGGCGCCGACAGCAGCGCCGGCGCGTGGGTGCGCGACATCATCGCGACCGAGATGCGATCGGCGCCGCTCGCGGCGGGAACGTTCGCGACGGCGCTGTCACACGGGCGCGCCGTGATCTATGGCGTGAAGTACGCGCCCTACAACGCGCCCGTCGCAGTCTATGGACTCGTCACCTGCGCACGTGCGCTCGCCACGTTGATGTCATCCGCGCACGCGCGCGGCGCCGCCGACTCCGTCATCGCGCTTGGTGCCACGATCGGAGGCGACACGCTCGTCGCCTCGTCGTCGACCGGGCATGGCGTCCTCGCGCGGGAGGATGTCGGAAGCATCCATCTCACCGCCTACCCCGCTTTCGCGCGCCCATTCTCCGGCGTCGTGATCGAGCGCGACGGTGTTCCGTCGATCGCGCTCGCCCTGATGCTCCTCGGCACCATCGCCCTCGCGTCGATCGCGATGGTGCAGCTCGTGCGCGACCGGCGCGCCGTGCGGCGACAGGCGGAGCTCATCATGACCATCTCTCACGAGTTGCGCACGCCGCTCGCGCAGATCCTGCTCGACTCCGAAACGCTCGCCCTCGACCGCGTGCGCGGTGACGATGCGAAGCGCGCAGCCGCGCAGCGCATCGTGGACGAAGCGTGCCGCCTCATCGAGACCGTGAGCAACGTCGTCGGACTTGCGCGTCCGGAACGAGCGTCGCGTGTCACGCAGGCGCCCGCGACGCCGGTCGCCTCCGTGATCGAGACCGCCATCACGCGCGGGCGGGCGCTCAGCGA
>JALYSW010000302.1 GCA_030854615.1 Gemmatimonadota bacterium | reverse complement strand
CCGCCGCCGGTCTCGCCGGCTTCGCCATCGAGAGCGCCCGCGACCTCGTGCAATACATGGTACGCCGCGGACAGATGACGCAGGAAGAGGCGGACAAGCTGATGCGCGAGGCCGAGGAAGCGTACTCGAAGCGTCCGAAGCCGCCGGCTCCGAAAGTCGCCGACGTTCCTAAGGTCGTCGCGAAGACGGCCGAGCACCACGCGCCCTCGTACGCGCCACACGTCACTCATGCTGCGCCGTCGTCGCACGCTGCACCCGCGGCGAAGAAGGCCGCGCCCGCGCCCGCGAAAAAGGCCGCGAAGCCTGCACCCAAGCCCGCGAGCAAGTCGGCGAAGGCCGCGCCGAAGAAGTCGAGCAAGCCCGCCAGCGCCGCATCGCACTCCAAGGCGAAGCCCAAGGTCGCAGCGAAGAAAAAGAAGTAGCGCGAAGCGCCGCCCGCGGGATCACCCGCGACGCGACGCGAGCCACTCCAGAAATTCGTGCACCGCCGCCGGGTCTCGCAGTCTGACCTCGGCGGCGGTCTCATCTTCGCCACTCTCATCGATGCGGATCGTCACCGCACGCGACGATCGCGCGCGCAGCGAGCGAAACGCATCCTCGTCCGTGCGGTCGTCGCCCATGAACAGCACCGACGCTTCTTCACCGAAGGCGCCGAGTCGTTCGCCGAGGAGCACCACTGCGGTCCCCTTGTCGACGTGCGCGATCGGCCGCACCTCCACGATCTCCTTTCCGTCGGTCATACGAAGCCGAAGTCCGAGCGCCACGCGCTCCACCTCCGCGCGTAGCGGCGGCACCGCATCCCGCGCGGCGAGCCGATAGTGCACGCTCAGCGTCCATCGCTTGTTCTCCAACCTCGCGCCGGTCACCGCAGCGACGATCGGCTCGAGCTCCCGCGCGGCCTGCGCGATCGCCGCCGACTGATCTGCGAGATCCGGATCCGTCTCCAGCTCGCCGTCCGGCGTGACCGTCTCGAAGCCGTGATTGCCGATCGTCCACACGCCGTCCACGCGCACGATCGCGCGCGCGTCGGTGGCCGTGCGTCCCGACACCAGAACCACGTGGACATGCTTGCTCGCCACGAGCCGGTCGAGCACGGCGCGCGTCTCCGCCGACACGGTCGCATCCTCTGGGCGCGAGACGATCGGTGCGAGCGTTCCGTCGACGTCGAGCATCACGGCGAGCGGAGTGCCGCTGAGCCGCGCCTCGATCTCCGGCGTCACTACCGCGGGCCGTGCGCTCATGCGACGCCACTCTCCGGCTCGCGCTCCGCGATGATGTCCTGCGCCCGCGCGAGCACCGCGGCGAGCCAGTCGAATATGGTGCGCTCGTGCAGCTGTCGTCGCATACGATGCATGCGCACCCGCCGCTCGCCCTCGCTCATGTGCAGAGCACGCCGAATTCCCTCCACGAAGCCATCCAGATTGAACGGATTGATGAGCACCGCGCCATCGATCTCCTCCGCCGCGCCGGCGAAGCGGCTGAGCACGAGCACCCCGCGCTCCTGTGTCTGGCACGCGATGAACTCCTTCGCGACGAGATTCATCCCGTCCTGCAGCGAGGAGATCAGACAGAGATCCGCCGCGCGATACGCGCCGGCGAGCATGTCCGCGCTCACGTTCTCGTGCACGAGCACGATCGGGTGCCACGTGTCCGTCTTGAAGCGCTCGTTGATCTCGATGACCGTCGCCAGCATCTCCTCTTCGAGCGCACGATACGCCGGAAGCTCCGATCGCGACGGTGTCGCCACGAGCAGGAAAGTGAACGTCTCGCGCATCTCGGGGTGGCGCTCCCACAGCTCGCACAGCGCGCGCAGCCGCTCGGGAATCCCCTTCGTGTAGTCGACGCGATCGACACCGAGGCCCAGGCGCCGACCGTTGCTCGCATATCTCTTCCGCAGACGCTCGACCAGCGCCGTGCTCTCGGGGGTGCTCGCGAGCTGCTCGTATCGCTCGACGTCGATGCTGATCGGAAAGATGGCGACGTCGATGCGACGGCCATCATAGTGCACGGCGAGCGTATCCGCGTCGATCTCCGCCTCGGGTACGAGCTCGGCGACACAGCCAAGAAAGTTCAGCGCGTACCGCTCGGTGTGGAACTCGATGAGATCGTTGCCGAGAAGGCCGCGCAGCAGCGCTTCGTCGACGCCTGTCGGGAGCAGGCGAAGAATGTCCGCCGGCGGAAAGGGGATGTGCCAGAACTGATGAATGAGCGCCGGCTCCGCGAGCTCCCGCACCATCTCCGCCGCGAGCGCGAAGTGATAGTCCTGAATCCAGACGATTGGCTTCTGCGGCGACCTGCGCACCTCATCCGCCACGGCGCGCGCGAACTTCGAGTTCACTTCCTGATACGTGTTCCAGTAGTCGGTGCGGTACTCGAAGTGCTGCACGAGCATGTGGCAGAGCGGCCAGAGGGACCGATTGGAAAATCCCATGTAGTAGCCGTCGACTTCCGCGTCGGTGAGAAACACACGCCGCAGCGTGAAGCCATCTTCCCCCGGCGGCACGCGCAGCCGCCCCTCGTGATCCGACGTCTCGGCGTCCGCCGAGCCCGAGCCCCACGCGACCCAGACACCATCCGTGGCCTGCATGGTGGGATCGAGCGCGGTGACGAGCCCGCCGGGCGGACGACGCACATCGATCCCCATCTCCCCGTGCCGATGCTCGTACGGCTCGCGATTGGAGAGGAGGATCAGCGTACGATCGCAGAACGAGCGAATATCTGGCATAGACCGCCTGAAGGCGCAGAACACATGCCGGATGCCCGAGTGTCGGGCTGGCGGCCGTCTCCGCGCACGATAGCTTTGGGCTCCCGCTCCCTCCCCTCGCATGCGCCTCTACAATATGTGCAACATCCAGCGCGTCGCACTCCTGATTGTCGCACGAATGCACGCGCGTGGGAAGGCGGTCGCGTGAAGCTCGGAACCGTAGCGAGGTCGAAAGTCACCTGCCGTCGCTCGAGCTGACGCGTGCGTGAAGTCGTTGCGCGGGCTCCGGTGCGCGTGGATTTCGGTGGAGGGTGGACCGACGTCCCGCCATACACCGTCGAGCAGGGTGGATGCGTCTGCAACCTCGCGATCGCAGCGTATGCGCACGCGACGCTGCGCTCCATCGCGCACGGTGTCGAGCTGTACGCCGACGGCGATGCCGCGCTGGGCGCCGCCGCGCTCGGACGCGCGCAGCTCAACGGCGTGCGGCTCGAGCAGGAGAGCGACTTCCCGCGCGGCGCGGGGCTCGGAGGGTCCTCGGCGGCGGGGGTTTCGGTGGCCGCGGCGCTCGCGGCATGGCGCGGTGAAATCGTGACGCGCAGCGAGCTCGCGGAGCGGAGCCGCGCGCTCGAGGTGGAGGAGCTCGGGATCGCCGGCGGCTTTCAGGACCACTACGCGGCCGCGTACGGCGGCGCGCTCGCCCTCACCTTCGGCGCGAGCACCAGCGTGAAGGAAATTCCACTGTCCGATGCGCTCGTCGCAAAGCTGGAGCGCCAGTGCACGATCGCGTACACGGGCGAATCGCGCATCTCCGGCGCGACGATCACCGCGGTGCTCGACGCGTATCGCGATCGCGTCCCGCGCGTCGTCGCGGCACTCGCGCGGATGCGGGCGCTCGCCGCGCAGATGATCGATGCGCTCAGGCGCGAGGATGTCGACGGTCTCGGCGCGCTCGTTGGCGAGCACTGGGAGCAGCAGCGGTCGCTTCACGAAAAGATCACGACGCGGCCTATCGATAGATTGCTCGCAACTGCTCTGGCGCACGGCGCCATCGGCGGGAAGGCGCTCGGCGCATCGGGCGGCGGCTCGGTGGTGATCATCGCGCCGGAGGAGCGCGCGGACGAAGTCCGGAGGCACGTGTCCGCGCTCGCCCGCTTGTTGCCCTTCGTCGTAGATCGCGAGGGCGCGCACGTCACGATTCACGAGCGAGCAGAGACGACGGCATGGCAGAGCTGACGACCACACAGTACGATCAACTCGAGCGCGCGGTGATCGACAAGAAACGCATCGCGATCTACCGGCGCGGCACCGAGTACATCGTCATTCCCAACCGGCTGCACCTGGTGAGCGGACGCGAGCGCATCGAGGCCGTGCATCCGACGACGGGCGATCGCATCATCATCTATCTCGACGAGATCGACTCTCTCCATGTGATCAACTAGATGGCGGGGCCCACCAACTGCCTCCTCGCGGTCTACGCGGACGAGTCGTGCCTCGGCAACGGCCGCGAAGGATCGAATCCTGGAGGCGCCGGCGGGCTGATCGAGCTCGCGCATCCGAAGTCGGGGGAGCTCGTTCGACGCGACTTCTGGCTCTCGGAGAAGGCGACGACGAACAACCGGATGGCACTGCGCAGCGCGATCGAGGCGCTCGACATCGCGTCGTCGAAGAAGTGGAATTGCGTCGTCGTGTTCACCACCGACTCACGCTATCTCGTCGATGGGATGACGAGTTGGGTGCACGACTGGGCGCGGCGTGGATGGAAGCGGAAAGGCGGCGAGATCGGGAATCTCGAGCTCTGGCAGGAGCTCGTGGATGTCGCCGCGGGTCATCGCGTCGAGTGGCGGTGGGTGAAGGGACACGCCGGCCACCCGCAAAACGAGTACGCGAACATGCTCGCGACCCGCGCGGCGGCGCAGCAGGACGAGTCGAAGGGTGCGGTGGAATCGGGGTTCGAGGCGTGGATGACGAGCGAGCGCGAGCGCGGGCGAATGAAGCTCGATCCCTCCCCGCTCCCCGAAATGCGCTCCTTCCGGGAGGCGCGATCGTTACCGCGTGGCGAGACGGATAGTCTGTTCTAGGCTATCATTCCCACTTCGGAGCCCCGAGATGCGCAAAACCGCACTATTACTCGTTGCCGGGCTGGTGATCGGATACCTCGCCGGCTTCAGCGATGCCCAGGACCACACCGAGAATATCGGCGCCCGCATCATTCATCGCGTGGGCGGCGACAACAGGGAGCGCGTCTCTACGGATGTCGACAAGCAGATGGAGCAGGTCGGTAGGCCGTAGCGAATCGTCGGTGACCCCCTCATCTCAGGCTTTCGTTTGATGGTTCGCGCCAGACCGATCACGCTCAGCGTCCTGATCCCCTGCTATAACGAAGCCGCCACCATCGACAAGACGCTCGATGCCGTGCTGGCGCTCGGCGACCAGATCCTCGCCGACGGCATCAGCCTCCAGATCGTCGCCGTCGACGACGCTTCGAAGGACGCGACGTTCGAGCGGCTGACCGAGCGCGCCAACGCCTCCGGCGGGCGGATGCTGGTGGCGCGGCACCCCGAGAATCGCGGCAAGGGCTCGGCGATCCAGACCGCGCGCGATCACGCGACCGGCGACATCTCGATCATCCAGGACGCCGATCTCGAGTACGTTCCCAGCGACATCCCGGCTGTCATCAAGCCGATCCTCGACGGACACGCGGACGCCGTGGTCGGCACGCGCTTCGGATCGGGGTCGCATCGCGTGCTCTACTTCTGGCACCGCCTCGGCAATGGCGGGCTGACGCTCATGTCGAACATGTTCACGAACCTGAACCTCACGGACATGGAAGTGGGGTACAAGGCGTTTACGGGCCGCACGCTCAAGGCGATGCACCTCACCAATCCGCGCTTCGGCATCGAGCCGGAGATCGTCGCACGCCTCGCGCAGATGGGCGCGCGTGTGTACGAGGTGCCGATCAGCTATCATGGACGTACCTACGCCGAGGGAAAGAAGATCACGTGGAAGGATGGCGTCGCCGCGTTCTTTCATATTCTTCGTGCGCGGCTTTCGTCGTCCAAACAGCAGCAGCTTCCGCCTGAGTGAACTAGCACATGGATGATCTCGACCGGCTCGTTCGACGGCTCGTGCAGAATGTCCGGAACAGCTACCCCCAGTATCTGAGTCAGCCGGTAGAAGTATCGGAGCTCTACCAGACGCTGATTCCCTACCGGCACAATCGCACCGAGCTCGAGATCGAGACCAACCAGGATTACGAGGCGGCGCTCTGCCAGCTGCTCTCGGGCGAACGCGGCTACGCGACGGGCGACAGCGCGATGCAGGACGCGATGCGGAAAGAGCTTTCGTCGCCGAATCCGAATACCGCCGTCTTCCGCGACTACGCCGCCGCGCGCGTGACGCTCACCGCGGAGGCGGTTCGCCACTTCGCCGATTCACCGACGAGCATCCAGCGCGGCGCGCCCAGCTCGACTCCCCGCGCAACATCCGCCGCTTCGACCACGAACTCCGCGGCGGGCGCGTGTCGCTACTGCGGCGGAACGCTCCCCGACGGCCGGCGCGTACTCTTCTGCCCGAGCTGTGGGCAGAATCTCATGGTGCAGCGCTGCCCCGCGTGCGGAACGGAGCTCGAGATCCACTGGAAATACTGCATTACCTGCGGCCGCGGAGTCGCGGCCACGTGACGCAACGGCACACACTCGCCGTCATCGGTGGCGATGGGATCGGCCCCGAAGTCGTTGGTGAGGCGCTCAAGGTGCTCGACGCCGTCGAGGCCGTGTACCATCCGGGGATCGTCGTCGAGCAGTTGCCGTGGGGCGCCGAACACTACCTGAAAACCGGAATCACGATTCCGCCCGAGGAGATGCAGCGGCTGGGACGCGACGTCAGCGCGATCCTCGTCGGCGCACTCGGCGATTCGCGCGTGCCGGACAACGTGCACGCGCGCGACATCCTTCTCGGGATGCGCTTCCAGCTCGATCTCTATGTAAACGAGCGCCCCGCGCGGCTCTTCGACGACCGCCTCACGCCACTCAAGGGGAAGACGGTTCGCGACTTCGATCTCGTCGTCTTCCGCGAGAACACCGAAGGGTTGTACGTGAGCGTGGGCGGCGCGTTCAAGGTCGGCACGCCGGACGAGATCACGATCGCCGAGGAGCTCAACACGCGAAAGGGTGTGGAGCGCATCATCCGCCACGCATTCGCGTGGGCGCGCGCGCACGGGAAGACGCGCGTCACGATGGCGGACAAGGCGAACGCGATCGCGGCGCACGGGCTCTGGCGGCGCGTATTCGAGGAGGTCGGCGCCGAGTACGCGGACATCACGCGCGACACGCGCTACATCGACGCGATGGCGATGGATCTCGTGCGTACCCCCGAGGCGTTCCAGGTGATCGTCACCGGCAATCTCTTCGGCGACATCATCTCCGACCTCGCATCGATACTCGTGGGCGGGCTCGGGATCGCGCCGAGCGCGAACCGGCATCCGGGACGCGTGACGATGTACGAGCCGGTCCACGGGAGCGCGCCGCCACTCGCCGGGAAGGACATCGCGAACCCGATGGCCGCGATTCTTTCGCTCGCGATGATGCTGGAGGGCGTCGGCGACGCTGACGCCGGCGCGGCTGTAGAGCGCGCCGTGCGCGCCGCGATTTCGGCGGGCGTCGGCACCCCGGATATCGGCGGAACGCTGGGGACGCGCGCGGTTGGCGACTGGATCGCGGCGCGGGTGCGCGCGGGGTAATCCTGGCAGTTCCCACCGCAGCGGGAGGGAGTCATCTTTCGAGACTCACCACCACCGTTCGGGGATTCCAGTGGGCACTCAGGGCAGGAACCGCGACATCGTCTTTCTTTCCGGCGTGCGCACACCGTTCGGGACGTTCGGCGGCGCGCTGAAGGACTTCAGCGCCATCGACCTCGGCGTCTTCGCCAGCAAGGCCGCGATGGACGCGGCGCACGTCGAGCCGAAGGAGATCCAGCACTCGATCTTCGGCAACGTGATGCAGACGACGTCGGACACGATCTATTACGCGCGCCACGTCGCGTTGCGCTCGGGCGTGCCGATCGAGACCCCCTCGCTCACCGTGAACCGGCTGTGCGGCTCGGGCTTCCAGGCAGTCATCAGCGGCGCGATGGAGATTCTGCTCGACGAGGCGGATGTCTGCCTCGTGGGCGGAGGGGAGTCGATGTCGCAGGCACCGCACATCGCGCGCGGGTTGCGCTGGGGGCTGTCGCTCGGAAAGAGCCCGATTCTCGAGGACTCGCTCTGGGAAGGGCTCAAGGATCCATATGCCGGCTGCGCGATGGGCGACACGGCGGAGAATGTCGGCGCACTGTTCAGCGTCGACCGCCTCTGCAGCGATGAGTTCGCGCTGCGCTCGCAGATGCTCGCAGCCGACGCGTGGGCGACCGCCATCTACGCGGACGAGGTCGTCGGCGTGCCGGTCCGGAATCCGAAGACGAAGAAGGAGGAGATTTTCGCGCGCGACGAGCACATGCGTCCCGACACCACCGCCGAAGGGCTCGCGAAGCTGCGAACGGTGTTCAAGGAAGGTGGACTCGTCACGGCGGGAAATGCATCCGGAATCGGCGATGGCGCCGCGGCACTCGTGATCTCGAGCGCCGAGTACGCGAAGCGCACGGGGAAGAAGCCGCTGGGGCGTCTCGTGTCGTGGGGTACGGCGGGCGTCGATCCGACGATCATGGGAATCGGCCCCGTCCCCGCGTCGAATATCGCGCTGAAGAAAGCAGGGATGACGCTCGACCAGATGGATCTCGTCGAGGTGAACGAGGCGTTCGCGAGCCAGGTGTGCGCCGTCGAGCGGTCGCTCGGCGTCGACCGGAAGAAGCTCAACATCCACGGCGGCGCGATCGCGCTGAGTCATCCCCTCGCCGCATCGGGGGCGCGCATCTGTGCGCACCTTCTGCACGCGCTCAAGTCCACGGGCAAGCGCTACGGACTCGGCTCGGCGTGCATCGGCGGCGGGCAGGGGATCGCGGTGATCATTGAATCGCTCGAGGCGTAGTCGCGCCGCGGCGGCGGGTGCGGTGCTGCTCGCTGCCGGTTGCTCTGGTCTCGTCGGCGCCAACACGAAGGTCGAGACCGAGCCCGTTGCCGCACCCACCGGCATCAGTCGGGAAGTAGTCGGGCAGACACCGTGGCCGGTGAAGACGCGCTACGTCGTCGATCTCTGGCTGCACGGCTATGCGATGCTCGTTACCGACACGTCGCGGACGCCGAGTTTTCGTCTCGATTATCGCGACGCTATGATCGTCGCGAAGAACAGCCGCAACATCACGTCGCAGCTCGATGCGAACGCGGAGGCGCTGCGGCACGGGCTGCGCGTGAATCCGCGGCTGCTCCATGGCGCGCGCCTCGCGCTGCGCGAGGGGAGCTGGGAGGAGATGGGGAACGACATCGCCGCCTTTCTCACCGCCGGCGAGGACGCGGCGAGCGGCAAGAAGCGCCCCTCGGTGCTCACGACGTGGAAGCGCGCACCGCACGCGGCGGCCGAGACTACGGACATGATGGCGACGCTCGGCTCCATCTACCGCACCGATTCCGATCGCGCGTGGCTGAAAATGTTCGCGCTATCGCTCACCGACGAGCACTCGAAGTTCTACGAGCTCTACTGGCGCGAGCAGCAGCACACGTTGCGTCCGGCGCTCGCTGCTGTCGACAGCCAGTTTTCGCAGCGCTATCTGAAGCAGCTGCGGAGCTATCTGCGCGGGGTGCAGCTGCCGACGGGGGAAATTCTTCTCTCCCTCCCGCTCGGGGGCGAGGGGCGCAGCATACTCGAGGGGCAGCACTCGATCGCGATCGGCTTCCCCGCTACTGCAGACTCTTCACTCGATGCCGTGTACGAGTTCGCGCACGAGGCGATCGGCGGGATCGCGGAGGAGGCGGTGCGTGAGCGCATCTCGCCGACCGAGTTTCGCGCGGGTGCGGCGGCACAGTTCGAGAGCCCGGCAAAGGTTCGAGGCGGCGCGATGCTCCTCGAGCGCGCGATTCCCGAACTCGTGGCCGGTTACGAGCGACACTATCTGGCGGTTGCGCGCGTATCGTCGGGTGCAGGCAGCGTCGACTCGGCGTTCGCGCGTGCCTTTCCCCTGCGGCAGGCGATCATCGACGGAATGGATCAGCGACTCGACGAAACGATCAAGGCGGCGAACTAGTGGCCGACGAGTCGAAGCCGGTGCCTCCGCCCGTCGTGTCCGCGGCCCCCGCGTC
>JALYSW010000293.1 GCA_030854615.1 Gemmatimonadota bacterium | reverse complement strand
ACATCCAGATGGAGATCGAGCTGATCACGCCGATCGCGATGGATGAGGGGCTGCGCTTCGCGATCCGCGAGGGGGGCCGCACCGTCGGCGCCGGCGTCGTCACCAAGATCATCAAGTAGTAGTAGCGGCTTCCAAAGCGCAGGAGACGCCAAAACCGCGTCTCCATAGGAAAGGAGCCGCCTTGCGGCGTCTCCAGGCAGGATTCAACCCCGGCCGATCTCTTTAATCGTCACCGCACATGCCTCGCGAAAAAATCATTCTTGCCTGCAGCGACTGCAAGAATCGCAATTACTTCACCGACAAGAACAAGCGCCTGCACCCCGAGCGCGTCGAGTGGAAGAAGTATTGCCCTCGCTGCAACTGCCATAAGCTCCATAAGGAAACGAAGTAACCGTGGCCACTGACGCGGTACGCAATGGGTCGTGGTTCCAGAACTTTCGCGCGAGCGTTGCCCGCACCGGACCGTTCCTGCGCGAAGTCCAGGTGGAGCTCAGGAAAGTCAGCTGGCCCGACAGGCGCCAGCTGATCGAAGCCACGCGCACGATCATCATCGTCGTGCTCGCGATTGCGTTTGTCATCTTCCTGATGGACTCGTTCTTCCAGGCCGTGCTCGTTCAGTTCATTCCGTCGCTGTTCAAGTGAGCACACTAGTGGAAGGGCATCGCTGGTACGCCATTCAGACGACGGCGGGGCACGAGAACAAGGTCCGCTTGCTCATCCTGCGACGCATCGAGTCCGACGCGCGGCCGGCGGAAGATCGTCCGATCCGCCAGGCGCTCGTGCCCACGCAGGAAGCCGTCGAGATCAAGAACGGCAAGAAGGTCAACGTCGAACGGAAAATTTATCCGGGCTACGTGCTGGTCGAGATGGTGATGAACCAGGAAACGCTGCACGACATCAACAGCATCCAGGGCGTCATCAAGTTCGTCGGTCAGGAGCGGCTCCCGCAGCCGCTGCGCCCCGACGAGGTCAACCGCCTCCTCGGCGTCGCCGATGATCGCGAGACCGACGAGCCGAAGGAAGAGATTCCGTTCATGGTCGGTCAGGCGGTGGCGATCACCGAGGGGCCGTTCACCGATTTCAATGGCACCGTCGAGGAAGTGTTCGCCGACAAGGGAAAGGTTCGCGTGTCGGTTTCGCTCTTCGGACGGCCAACCAGCGTCGAGCTCGACTATCTGCAGCTGAAGGGCTACTAGCGGCTTCGGATACGGCACGACAGGCAGCACGTCGGCTACCACGACGACGACAAATACAAAGTGGAAGCTGTTACGGTGGGGCGGCGGTACATGCGAGCGAGTGGCGCGCATGACTCACCCCCACACAACGCGATAGGAAGGATTATGGCGAAGAAGGCAACTGGTTTTGTGAAGCTGCAGGTGCCGGCAGGCAAGGCAAATCCGGCTCCTCCGGTCGGAACGGCGCTCGGTCCGCACGGCATCAACATCATGGCGTTCTGCAAGGAGTTCAACGCTCGCACGCAGAATCAGGATGGGATCATCCTCCCGGTTGAGGTGACCATCTTCTCGGACAAGTCGTTCACGTTCATCCTGAAGACCCCGCCCGCCGCCGTGCTCCTCAAGAAGGAGCTCGGTCTCGAGAAGGGCTCGGGAGTTCCGAACAGAACAAAGGTCGGCAAGGTGACGCGCGCGCAGCTTCGGAAGATCGCCGAGATCAAGCTCCCCGACCTCAACACGGACAACATCGACTCCGCCATCGCGATGATCGCGGGCGCTGCGCGGTCGATGGGGATCGAGGTGACCGACTAATGCCCGATCACGGCAAGAAGTACGTCGACGCCGCCAAGAAGCGCGTGGCGCTTCAGGCGTACCAGGCCCGGCAGGCGATCGACCTCGTGAAGAGCGCCGCGTTCGCGAAGTTCGACGAGACCGTCGAGATCGCCGTCCGCCTCGGCGTCGATCCGCGTCACGCCGATCAGGTCGTGCGCGGTACCGTCGTGCTCCCCGCCGGCACCGGTAAGTCGGTGCGCGTCGCGGTGATCGCGGTCGGCGAAAAGGCGCGCGAGGCAGAGGCCGCGGGTGCAGAGTTCGTCGGCATCGAACTGATTCCGCGGATCAAGGAAGGATGGATGGACTTCGATGTCCTCATCTCCACTCCTGATCAGATGGGACAGGTCGGACAGTTGGGTCGCGTGCTCGGTCCTCGCGGACTGATGCCGAATCCGAAGGCCGGCACCGTGACCTTCGACATCGAGCGCGCAGTGCGCGAGGTCAAGGCAGGCAAGATCGAGTTCCGCGTCGACAAGGGCGGGAACGTGCATGCGCCGATCGGCAAGGTCTCGTTCAGCGCCGAGGCGCTGACGTCGAACTTCGCGGCGTTCATGGATCAGATCATCCGCTCCAAGCCGTCTGCGGCGAAGGGCGTTTACGTGCAGAACGTGGCGATCTCGAGCACCATGGGCCCCGGCATCGCGATCGACATCACCCCGTACCGGTCCTAGACGATGAAGCGCACAGAGAAGGAGCAGCTCGTCACGGAGCTGACGGCAAAGATCAACGGTGCGACCGCGTTCTACTACACGGACTTCACCGGCTTGAACGTCAAGAAGATGACCGAGTTGCGCCGCCGCTTCCGCAAGGCGGGCGTCGAGTACGTGGTCATCAAGAACTCACTCGCGCTTCGCGCGGTGAACGAGTCGGGACTCGCGGGCTCGCGCCTGCGTGGACCGACCGGCGTCGTGATCGGGAAGGATCCGGTCACCGCCGCCAAGGTGTTGAGCGACTTTGCGAAGGAGAACGAGCAGCGCCCTGTGGTCAAGGGCGGGATGCTCGACGGCAAGGCGATCGACACCGCGCAGGTGAAGCAGCTCGCGTCGCTTCCCTCGCGGGAAGAGATGTTGGCCCAGCTCGGCGCAGGATTGCAATCACCGATTGCCGCGTTCCTCGGAGCGCTGTCCGGTGTGCTCAGCACGTTCGCGGGTGCGATGGAAGCACTGCGTCAGCAGAAGGAAAGCGCATAACGGTTCCCAGGTGGTTTGTCCGATACAACACGCCCCAGGAAACACGAGAACACCTGGGATTGACTTAGGGAGAGAGAAGAAAATGGCGAACACAACGCTGAGCCCGGACGAGATCCTCGAAGCGATCGGCAACATGTCGGTATTCGAGCTCGCCAGCCTTATCGAGACTTTCAAGACGAAGTTCAACGTCACCATCGCGGCGGTCGCTCCGGCCGGTGCGGCGCCTGCGGGCGGCGGTGGCGCTGCGGCTCCTGCGGCTGAAGAGCAGACCGAGTTCACGGTCAACCTCAAGGCAGCGGGCGCCAAGAAGATCCAGGTGATCAAGGTCGTACGCGAGATCACCGGGCTCGGACTCAAGGAAGCGAAGGACCTCGTCGACGGCGCGCCGCAGGCAGTCAAGGCCGGCGTCAACAAGGACGAAGCGAACCAGATCAAGGCCAAGCTCGAAGAGCAGGGCGCCGAAGTCGAAATCAAGTAAGGCGGCCGCAGGGTTCGTGGCGGGCGATTCGTCGCCCGCTGCGGGAACTGCCGCGCAGCACGCCGGTATTACATCGGCTACGGCTGCCGGCCCTCTCTTGATTCCGGCGCGAATGGTTCGATTCCAGAATCGTACGAAACAATCGGGTTTCTCAGGTGCTCCACCCCGCTATCGCGTTTTTCGCGCGAATTGCGGGGGCGGGGCCCTTTCGTCTGCGCGTGGGTGATACATGGCTGAGACAATGAAACAAATCTCGTTCGGTAAGCTCGATAAGGGCATGGAGATGCCGCATCTCCTCGACATCCAGACGCGCGCCTTCGAGGCGTTGCTGCAGCTGGATGCCGCGTCCCACGACCGTGAAGACGTCGGTCTCGAGCGCGTATTCAAGGACCTCTTCCCGATAACGGACGTCCACGAGAACTACTCGTTGGAATTCGTCCGCTATTCGCTCGGCGAGCCCAAGTACTCAGTGGGCGAGTGCATCGAGCGGGACATGACCTACTCCGCTCCTCTCAAGGCGACGCTGCAGCTCGTCGTCAACGAAGAGGTCAACGGACAGAAGCGCCCTCGCAACATCATTGAGAAGGAGGTCTACCTCGGCGAGCTGCCCCTGCTCACGCCGCTTGGGACCTTCGTCATTAATGGCGCCGAGCGCGTCATCGTCAGCCAGCTGCACCGCTCGCCGGGTGTCGTGTTCGAAGAGTCGACGCACCCGAACGGGCAGCGGCTGATCTCGTCGCGCATCATCCCGTTCCGCGGCTCGTGGGTCGAGTTCACCGTCGACATCCACGACGTCGT
>JALYSW010000287.1 GCA_030854615.1 Gemmatimonadota bacterium | reverse complement strand
GTGTTGCGCCAGCGTGTCCGGACATCTCGCTAAAGTCGCCGAGCACTACCAGCGAATCGTCGTGCACGATTCCACTCTCCATCAGCGCCGTCTCGTAGCCGCGCAGACGCTCGGCTGCGTCGTAGTTGCGCTGCGGGCCACCGATCATGGCGATGCGCGCGTGTCCGTGCTTCACGAGATGGAGCACCATCTCGCGCGCGCCCGCGTGGTTCTCGATCGTGATGGAGTCGAACTCGTTCGCTTCCACGCCGCCATTGAGCAGCACGACGGGGAAGCTCCCCTGCAGCGCGTGCAGCGTTCGTTGTGTCTCGAGGTCGGGCGACATGATGATCATCCCGTCCACGCGGCCGCGCATCGAGCGGAGCGCCGCATCGATCTCATCCTTCGAGTCGTGCGAGCTCGACACGAGGATGTGATAGCCAGCGGCCTGCGCCGTGTGATCGATGCCGCGGATGATCTCTGAGAAGAACTCGCCGTAGAGATCGGGGAGGAGAACGCCGAGCGCGTACGTGGTGCGCGTGATGAGACTGCGCGCGGCGCCGTGCGGTGAATAGCCGAGCCGGGTCGCGACTTCAGCAACGCGCTGTCTGGTTTCGGGGCTCACGAAAGCGGCCTCGTTCCAGACGCGTGACACAGTCGCGACCGATACACCTGCTTCCCGTGCAACATCCTTGATCGTCACCAAGCTGGCCGGGCTCCGTCAGAGTGCGCTGTAAACGATTACAGTAATCGATTCCAATGTATCCCTGCCGTCAAGGGCAGGTATGGACCCGTACTACCGGACAGGTCCGCGCACTGGCGCTCCGGACCCGTTCCTGCGTACCATCGAGGTCCGAAGTCGGCCGGGGATTCGCTAGCTTTTCTGCAGTTAACCACGCCAAAGCCGCCATAAACATGACTCTACCTTCGGCCGAGCTTCCGTCGCGCATCGTTATCGGCGGTGGGAGCGGCTTCATTGGATCGGCGCTCTCCGCCCATTTCAGTAAGCGCGGCCGCGATGTGGTGGTGCTGACGCGCAACGCCCAGGCGCGCCAGGATGGTGTGCGCGAGGTCTCGTGGACTGGCCACAGCATCGGTCCATGGGCGAAGGAGCTCGACGGCGCGGCCGCAGTTATCAACCTCACCGGCAAGAGCATCAACTGCCGCCATACCGATGCGAACCGGCGCGAGATCATCGAATCGCGCGTCGCCTCTGTGCGCGCGATCGGTGATGCGATCGGCGCGAGCGACTCGCCGCCGCCGGTGTGGGTTCAGTCATCCGCTGTCGGCATCTATGGCAACGCGGGCGATGCGCTGTGCGACGAGAGTGCGCCGCACGGCAGCGACTTCATGGCCGACGTATGCGACCAATGGGAAGGCGCGCTCCGCGCGGTGACCGCACCTCGCACTCGCAAGGTCGCGCTGCGCTTCGGCGTCGTGCTCGGCCGCGACGGCGGCGCACTCGAGATGCTCGCGCGGCTCGCCCGCCTCGGACTCGGCGGATCCGTCGGCAACGGCCGCCAGTACATGAGCTGGATCCATCTCGACGATCTCGTCTCGATCGTCGAGCGCGCGGTGAGCTCGGCCTCGATGAAGGGACCGTACAACGCCGCGAATCACGTCCCCGAGACGAACGCCGCGTTCATGAAGCGGCTGCGCCACGCGGTGCATCGCCCGTGGAGTCCGCCCGCGCCGGCGTTCGCGGTGGCGCTCGGGTCGTTCATCATCGGCACGGAGCCATCGCTCGCGCTGCACGGGCAGCGATGCGTGCCGAAGCGGCTGGACGAGGAGGGATTCGTGTTTACGCACGAGAATCTGGATGTGGCACTTAGGGATCTGCTCTCGTAGCGTAGTTAGACTACTATAGTAGGATGGGTAGCATGGTAGCACGAGGGCGGCACGGTGACGCCGTCGACACCTCCGTTCGAACGAATCCAGTCATGTCTTGCAGGCATCCCCTGAACCAATTCCGCATGCGCGCGTGGATGCTTCTTCTCGCGTTTCTCTTCGCGGTGATCGCATGCGCATCGCCCGCCCCCGCGCAGGAGATGCCCGACTCCGGCGGCGCGCATCACGACATGCATCACGACGCCGCGCCGCCTGGGCGCGAGCCGCGACTCGGATCGATCACCTTCGCCACCTCGGCGGCTCCCGCCGCGCATCGCGCGTTCATTCGCGGGATGCTCTACATGCACAACTTCCACTACCCCCAGGCCGCCGCGGCCTTTCGCGAGGCGCAGACGCTCGACTCCGGCGACGTGATGTCGTACTGGGGCGAGGCGGTGAGCTACACGCATCCGGTGTGGAATCAGCAGGACACGGCCGCCGCGCGCGCCGTGCTCCGCCGTCTCGCGCCTACGCCTTCGGCGCGTCTCGCGAAGGCGCGCACGAAGCGCGAGCGCGCCTGGCTGGCGACGGCCGAGGCATTGTACGATGACGATGTGAGCAAGGCGAGGCGCGATACGCTGTTCTCCGCGAGCCTCGCCTCGCTGCGCGCCAGATATCCAGGCGACGTCGAGGCGCAGCTCTTCTACGCGTTGTCGCTGCTCGGCCTCAATCAGGGCGACCGCGACGTGCCGACGTATCTCAGAGCGTACGCGATCGCGCGGCGAGTATTCCTGGCGCACCCCAAGCATCCGGGTGCGGCGCACTACGTGATTCACGCTGTTGACGATCCCGCGCACGCGTCGCTCGGCCTCGACGCCGCGCGCACGTACAGCCGAATAGCGCCCGACGCCTCGCACGCGCAGCACATGACCTCGCACATCTTCATCGCGCTTGGCATGTGGGACGATGTGATTGCCGCGAATGTGCGGGCGCAGCATCCGCTGAGGCCCGGCGCGCGCGTGACGTACGGGCACGGCGTGCAGTGGCTTGCGTACGGCTATCTGCAGGAGGGACGATACGCGAAGGCAGCGGGATGGGTGGACTCGATGCGCGTGCAGACGGCGCGATTCGCGGGGGGTGGCGATGACAGCCACGACGCGGAGATCGAGAGTCGGTCGCATCTCGTATTTGATCGCGCGGCGTATATCGCGGACACTCGTGAATGGCGCTCGCCGCTCGCGATGCTCGCCATCGACACTGCCTCGCTCGGCGTGCACGAGCTGGCGGCGAACGATCTCGCGCTCGGACTCGCGGCGCTCGGACGCGGTGAGCCGGCGCTCGCGGATTCGATCGTCGCGCGGTTCGATGCGCGCATGGCTCGGCCACACGCGGGAGGGGACGAGGAATTCGCCAGCGAGCGCGGATACGCAGAGGTGATTGGGAGGGTGATGCACGCTGCCGTGATGCATGCGCGCGGCGAGGGAGAGAAGGCGATCGCGATGCTGGCGGCTGCTGCGGCGCAGGACGACTCACTGCCGTTCGCCTTCGGACCGCCGGTGGAGATCGCGCCGCCGCACGAGCTGGCGGGGGAGTACCTGCTCGAGCTGCAAAGGGCGCGCGACGCGGAGCGCGAGTACGGGATGGCACTCGCGCGCGCGCCGGGGAGAACGGCGGCGCTCATCGGGCTCGCGACGGCGCAGCTCGAGCTCGGACGGCGCGCGGATGCGCGTCGCGCGTATCTGCGCGCCGCGAGGAATCTGGCGGGCGCGGACAGCGCGGCGATGCGAGCGATCGAGCCGCTGCGCGCGCGGCTTTATGCGCCGGTGAGAGCGTCGACGAAGTAGCGGATAATGACGTTCGCGATGCCGCACTTGCCATGAGATATTGAATAATGTGGTTATCATGGCGTAATACTGGGCATATAATGTTCTCATAATCGATAATTCTCGCGCTCGGCGCTCGCCTCTTCTTCGACTACCGCGACCCGCAGCAACCGAAGGCGATCGCCGCGCGTTGACCATTGGGCGCCGGGCGACCGCACCGCGCACGAACCCGTTCGAGGCTCACCATGGATCTGCAGCTCAAGGGGAAAACCGCACTCGTCAGCGGCTCCACGCTCGGCATCGGTTTCGCGATCGCACGCACGCTCGCGTGCGAGGGCGCGACCGTGATCGTGAGCGGACGGAAACAGGACTCCGTCGCGGATGCGATGGCGCGCATCACCGGGGACACTCCGCACGCGGACCTGCACGGCGCAGCGGCGGATCTCTCGACGATGGCGGGAGTCGAATCGGTGTCGAAGCAATTCCCCGACGTCGACATTCTCGTCAACAGCCTGGGCGGGTACGTGTCGAAACCCTTCTTCGACATCTCGGACGCCGACTGGCAATCCATGTGGGACATGAACGTCATGAGTGGCGCGCGCCTCAGCCGACACTACATGCGCGGGATGCTCGCCAGAAACTGGGGTCGCGTCATTTTCATCTCGAGCGAGGCCGCCATGAACCCCGTCGGCTCGAGCCTTCACTATGGTGTGACGAAGACCGCCCTGCTGGGACTCTCGCGCGGGCTCGCCGATCTGACCGTCGGGACTGCCGTCACCGTGAACGCGGTGCTGCCAGGTCCGACGCGCACGGAAGCGACCGTGGAGTGGATGACGTCGGTATCGAAAGAGCAGGGGATCAGCGTGGCTGAGGCCGAGCGACAGTACTTCGAGAAGACGCGACCTGAATCGATCATTCGCCGATTCGCCGCGCCATCGGAGGTCGCGTCGCTCGTCGCGTATGTCGCAAGTCCGCTGTCGGCGGTTACGAATGGAGCGGCGTTGCGAGTCGAGGGCGGGATCATCCACAGCATCGGCTGACGAACGAACGCTCAGCTCTGCGAGATGATCGGAAGTGTCAGCACGAAGGTCGCGCCCTTACCCGCATCGCTTTGCACGGAGATGTCGCCGTGCATCGCGCGGGCGAGGTCGCGGCTGATCGCCAGTCCGAGCCCGACGCCCTGATGCCGCTCGGGTGTGAGGTGGCGGTCGACCTGGACGAAGGGGTCAAAGATCATCTGCAGCTTACCGCGCGGAATGCCGCGCCCCGTATCCTCAACGATCACACGCGCCGTGGTGTCGGAGAGCTCGCAGCTCAACGTGATGCGCCCGCCGCCCTCGGTGAACTTCACCGCGTTCCCCATGAGATTGAGCAGAATCTGATCGAGCTTCTCGCGATCGGCATGCACGCGCACGCGCTCGTCACACGGCCGGTATTCGTAGGCGACACCCTTCGTCCGCAGCTGCGGTGCGATCAGAGCCTCCATTCCCGCCAGCGCATCGTCGAGCACGACATCCGAGAAGTGTAGCTGGACCGTTCCCGCCTCGAGTCGCGCGTAATTCAGGATGTCGTTGATCAGCACGAGGAGGTGCTGGCTCGCGCGCCTGATGCGCCGTAAATCCTCGCGCTGCAAATCCGTCACGGGCCCGCGCACGCCCATCTCGAGCAGATCCACGTATCCCGACACGGCATTCAACGGCGTGCGCAGCTCGTGCGACATCGTCGTGAGGAAGATCGCCTTCGCCGCATTCGCCGCCTCCGCATCGCGCCGCGCCTGCTGCTCGCCCTCGAGCAGCTCCTCGCGCTCGGTCACATCGTGGCTGACGCCCAGGAAGCTGACGGGCTCCCCGTTCTCATCGGTGCGCAGGCGCGCGAAGCCCTCGAGCCAGCGCACGGCGCCATCCTTCCGCAGAAAGCGATACTTGATGTGATAGGTCGGCGTGCGATCGGCAATCGTGCGCTCGATCTCTTCTGCCACGCGCTCGCGATCGTCCGGATGGATGAACGAGCCGAACTCCTCCCGCGATCCGGAGAAGCTCCCCTCCGCCAGTCCGTGCATGCGCTCGGTCTGCGGCGACCACACGACGCGGTCGTTCGGGATATCCCACTCCCACGAGCCGAGTCCGCCGGCCTCCATCGAGAGCACGAGCTTCGCCTCGCTCTCGCGCAGCCGGGCGTTGCTCAGCGATTCCGCATCACGCGCGATGACTGTCTGGGCGAAGAGCCGTGTCCGCTCGATTGCGAGCGACATCCGCCGCGCGAGCTCCTGCACGCGCGTGATGTCGCTGGGGCCGAGAAAGTGACCGGATTCCGCGGAGACGATGGTGAGCGTGCCTTCGGCTCTTCCGTCGATCAGAATCGGCGCGATGACGTACGACCGTAGCCCGAGTGCGAGGAGGAGGTCGCGTTTCTCGATGTCCGGGACCCCCGCATGGAGCATCTCGTCGGTGATCTCGCTCGCCTCCACGACTCCCGAGCGCAGCACTTCGTAGATGCCGGCCGGATCCGCGGGCGACGCCGGATAGCGGCGGTTGAAGTCGTCGGCGATTGCGAGCTTCGCTGGATCCGAGTGCACGGTCGCGATGCGGCGAAGCGTTCCGTTCGGCTCGAGGAGGTCGACGGTGCACCAGTCGCCAAGCCGCGGAACGGCGAGCTGCGCAACCTCGCGCATCCCCGCCTCGATGTCGACGGACAACGCCAGCACCGCGCTCGCCTCCGCCAGCACGCTCAGTCCCTCGGTTGCGCGGCGCTGGTCGTGCACATCGGTGCAGGTGCCGAACCAGCGCGTGATCTTCCCGGTCTCGTCGCGAAGCGGAAGCGCGCGACAGAGGAACCAGCGGTACGCGCCGTCATCGCCGCGGCGCAGGCGAGCCTCGGCCTCGAATGGGTCGCCGCTGCGGAAGGAACGCTTCCACTTCTCGTCGACATCGCGCGTGTCGCCCGGGTGCAGTGACTCGCGCCAGTTGCCACCGGTGGGCGAGGACGCACCGGTGTAGGCGAGCCAGCGCCCGTTGAAGTACTCGTTGTCGCCCGACGAATTCGTCGACCACACGAGCTGAGGCATCGTCTCAGCGAGCGCGCGGAAGGTTCGCTCGGCATGGACGCGCGAGGTGACGTCGGTGAAGTAGACGGCGAGCCCTCGGCGCGATGGATACGCGCGCACCGAAAACCATTTCTCCAGCGGCTCGAAATACTCCTCGAAGCCGGCAACGATCTGCTCGCGCACCGCGCGGCGGTACTCCGTCTCGAACGTGGTCCCGACCGTCTCGGGAAATTTCTCCCAGATGCTCGAGCCGATCAGCTCTTCGCGCGGGCGGCCGAGCAGCGGTTCGGCGTTCTCGTTGAGATAGATGAACCTCCAGTCCTGATCGAGCGCGAAGAAGGCGTCGCCGATGCTCTCGAGAATCTCCGTTGCTTCCGTGCGCGCTATTTGCGCGAGCGCGGTCTGCTCCCCGATGGCAACGAGCGCTTCGTCGCGCTCGGTGGCGAGGCGAGTCTGAATTGCCGCGTCGCGGGCCAGGAGGACATTGACGAGCAAAGCGATGAGAAACGCGGCGCCAGTGCCGAAGAGGACGACGAGAGTGACATCATTTGTGTAGCGCGTGATATCGGCGGACCATGAAGCGAGTCGCGCGCTTTCCTGATCGCGGATGGACTTCTCGATGCGGCGGGTGGCACTCATGAGGTCACGACCGCGATTCGTCTTCACGACTGCAAACGCGCTCTCGGCCCCCTGGGTGCGGCGCAGATGAATCGTCTGCGCGAGATCCGCCATTCGCTCGTCCGAGAGCAGCGAGAGACTGTCGACCTCCAGCTTCGTTACGGGATCGGGAGAGAGCGCGGCGACGGCGGTGCGGAGGCGAGCGGTGGCTGCGGGGAGCGAGTCGACGGCCTGGAGATACGGCGCGAGATAGTCCTCGGTGCCGGTGAGGAGGAAGCCCCGCTGGCCCGTCTCGGCGTTGGTGAGCAAGGCGAGGAGCTGATCGGCGGCGTCGGAGACCGCACGCGAGCGACGTCCATCCTGCCGCGCCGATGCGATTCTCGATGTGCCCTGATGCGCAACGATGCCGACAAGCAGCACGAGTGCCGGCGGTCCGAAGACGGCGGTGAGGCGTCGCCAGGTGAGGCGCCAATACGAGAAGATCGAGCGGGGTGAAAGCCGCGCGGCGGCCGTTCGCTTGTCCGCCGATGGTGAGCGGTTGGGCAGAGTCATGTGGCTCGGGTGAGAACGTGCTGCCGAATAGCGAGCGGCCGGACTCGCTCAGTGTTCAGCGAATCCGGCCGTCGCGCTCTCTCGCTGCGGACTGCCTGCGAGAGAGTTTAGCACGCCCCGTGCCGTGGCTAGTTCCGCCGTGGCGGCTTGTCGTCGCGATCGGGCTGCTTCGGCTTGTCCTCCGTCTGCACACGGCGACGCTCCGCCGTGGCGCGCTCGTCGGTCTGCCGCTTCGGCGCGACCTGCGCGGGCTGCGGCTTCTCTCCCTGCGCGGGTGACTTGCTCTCGTCGATCACGCGCGGCGGTGGTGCATCCGTTCGCGTGGTGGGACGCGCGTTGGGCGACGCGGTTGGCTGCGCAGCAGGAGTCGGACGCGAATTCGGATTCGGCTCCTGAATTGTGTGCGCGGGGCTGCCGTTCGGAGATCCGTTCACGGGCGACGGTCCATCCGTGCGCGACATCGGACGGTCGGGCGTGTTGGGACGCGTGTTGGGCATCGGACGCACATTCGTGTTCGGCTCCGTACCCGGTATCCGACGCACGTTCGTGTTCGGCTGCGCGACCGGCTGTGCGACCGGCTGCGTCGCCGGCTGTCCCATCGGCCGCGCAACTGGTGCACGCTGCTCGTCGTTCGGCAGCGAGCGAACATTGACGTTCGGCCGCGTGTTCGGAGCCGGCCTGATGTTCGTCACGGGACCATCCGTGTGCGAGACGCCGCGCGTGATGGCGGAGCGGGGCGCACCGCGCGTCTGCGAGAGCGGAAGCGGAGCGACGGGCTTGTCGCCCGTGGCCGTGAGGCGCGACGCGTACGACTGGAATGGGGCGGGGCGCGGAGGAGGAGTGTTCTTCCACACCACCTGGCGCGCTTGCGTGGCCTCGGGGGGACGACGCACATCGGGCGCACCCTGACGACGGATGAGCACACTCTGCTGCGTTGGCGTCACGGGCGCGCCGTCGCCGACAATGCGCGCCGAGCGTGCCTGGTCGACGGGGACGACGATGGCATTGCGTCCGATGCGACGCGAGCCGGAGAACTGATCCTGCCCGACTGCCGTCGTCGCACCCTGCACGCCGCGATTGCGATACGTGATGTTCGTGACGTTGACGTTCGTGATGTTGATGTTCGTGATATTGACGTTCGTGACGTTCACGCGGCGAACGTACTGATCGCTCACGTGGTACGCGGGACGATAGACTTCGTTCGGCGCGAGCGGGAACCATGCGACGCCACCGCGATCGCCGTAGCGGCCGCCCTGGAAGTTCGAGCCGCCCACGAAGACGACGAGTGCGGGCGCGTACACCGGGCGGCGGCGGTAGATACCTGGAGCCCAGACCCAACGCTGACGCACGTATGCCCAGCGACCGTAATGGAATGGCGCGAAGCCCCAGGGCGCGTCGTCGATCCACGTCCAGCCGTAGGGCTCGACCCATGCCCAGCGGCCGTAGCGATACGGCGCCCAGCCGACGACGACGTTCGTCGGCGCCCAGACGTGGCCGTAGTCGGGATCATCGCTCCACGAGCCGTTGCGATCGAGATCCTGGTAGCCGGTCATGTCGCGCGAGACGTACTGCGCAGACACCGACTGGTCTTCCAGCCGGTCACGGGCATCGGCCCACGAGTCGTACTCATCGAATGGTGCGGCTGCGCGACGGTCGGGGGATGCGCCGTCGACGGTGAAGAGCACCGTCTGGTTCGGGCGCACCGGAACCGTGTTGCCGTTCGCGGTGACTTCGGCGTCGCCGTTGCGCGCGGTGATCGTGCTCGTGGCGCCATCGGTGCTGACGTCGACGCGATAGGTGCCGTCGCGCATGAGCGTCACGGCGCCGGTAGGCGTGTCGATCTCGACGTTGTCATCCGCGTCGAGCGAGCGGAGCCGGATGAGCGCGGAACCCTGCGTCAGGCGGATCTGGAGATGATTGTCATCGAGGTCGAGAATTTCGAGGGCGGTCTGCGGCGCGAGCCGGATCGCGTTCGAGCCCACGTGCAGCTCGGCGCGCGCATCGACGTCGGTCCAGAGATGATCGCCCGAGGTGAGCGGATAGTTGAGCGTCGCGCTGGTCCAGTCGTCGACGTTGCCCGGACGGAAGGAGACTTCACCCTGCAGGAAGCTCGCGCGTAGCACTCGCGCGGAGGGATCCTGGTACTGGTCCTGGGCGTTCACGGTCGCAAGTCCGCTCACGAGCAGAGCAACCGTACCGATGAGAACACGAGTCCCGCGCATACGTCGATCTCCGAAAAGGTGGTGGATCATGACGACGTGTAGCGCAACTGGCATTCCGCATTGGGCCAAGTGGCGCGCGGGACCGCATCTCGTGCGCTGACAAGCTATTGCGTGTAGCTTGTGGTCGCGACGCCGGAGCTCGGTACGGGCGTTTGTCATGGCTCGGGTACGCAAAAGTGTCCTCTATAAAGGACGTTACAAACTTATCCTGGCGGGTGACTGTGGCGTCGAAACGGGAGTTCGTGCTCGCGCTGCTCTTCACGGATGATGGGAGGCGCGTGGTGTTGATGCGGCGTACGAGGCCCGCGTGGCAAGCGGGGCGCGTGAACGCACTCGGCGGGAGCATCATGGAGGGCGAGCGCACGGAGGAGGCGGCGAGACGCGAGGTTCGCGAGGAATGCGGGGTGGATGTGTCGGAGTGGAGTGAGCTGCTGGTATGGGATGATGCGGAGTACCGGATGCACGTGTTGAGCGCGGTGAGTGCGCGCGCGAGCGAGGCGAGGACTCTCGAGGATCAGGAGGTCTTTCTCGCGGATGTGCGAGCGCTGCCGGAGAACGTGATCGACAATCTGCGGTGGTTGGTGCCGCTCGCGCTCGATCGCGACGTGGAGTTTCCGATTTCTGTGCGGAGTGCGTGCGCGGAGGGATCGGGGCTGACGGAGCGCGGCAGGACGCGGAGCTGAGGTGAAGCAGGAGATTAGCCGACCTTGCGTTTTCAACCGTCAATGACTAATATGCTGTCAATGACTTATGGAGTACGGCATGGCGGTCATGACGATACGAAACATCGACGATTCCATCAAAAAACGCCTTCGTCTCCGCGCAGCGATGCACGGTCGGTCGATGGAGGACGAGGCGCGCGACATACTGCGCTCGGCGCTCTCCACCGAAATGCCGCGCCCGCGGAATCTTGGGCAAGCGATCCATGAGCGCTTCGGCGTGCTGGGAGGGGTCGATCTTGATGATGTGCCGCGCGAGGCGATCCGCGGGCCGCTGGACTTTGGAGAGTGATCGTCCTCGATACGAACGTCATTTCCGAGCTGATGAGGCGCAGCCCAGACCCGACAGTCATGCTATGGATTGGCGACCAGCCGATGGCGGGGATATTCACGACAGCACTAACGCAGGCTGAGATCTTCTATGGTTTGGCGCTGCTTCCGCAGGGGCGTCGCCGCGATGAGCTTCTCGAGGCGGCACGGACCGTGTTCGAGGTAGATCTGGCGGGGCGCGTCCTGCCGTTCGATTCCGACGCGGCGCTGGCGTATTCCGAACTCGCGGCCTCGCGTAAACAAGGTGGTCAACCGATCAGCCAGATCGACGCGCAAATTGCCGCGATCGTGCGTTCACGCGGTGCGCGACTGGCGACGCGCAACGTTCGCGATTTCGTCGATTGCGGAATCACGGTCGTCAATCCGTGGGACGGAGGATGACGTGCTTTTGTTAGTGCTCGAGCTGCCTACCCTCGCCGCGCTGTCTTCGCCGCGCTCAGCGAAATCGCGAGTCCAATCCCGAACATGTGCACCGCCAACCCCGTCAGCCACGTGTCGAGCGGAGCGAAGTGCGGCTTCGTGTGCATCGCGTCGAGCGGAAGCACCACCCAGTTCATGAAGAAGTAGACCCACGCGCCGTACGCGAGCCCGTACGGCACCGGCTTGCGCAGCAGTGCGGGCAGAAAGCGCACGGCCGCGATCACGAACATCGTCGCCCAGATGTAGGCCACGAGCCAGTGAAGGCCGAGCCCCAGAATCGCCGTGTCCGCTCCGCCGTCGAATGACGGCCTGCCGATGAGGCCACCGGCCACCGACTGCGGGATCTTGATCCACGCGACGCCCTTCACTCCGCTGAACCAGAGCAGCGCGTACGACATGTCGGCCAGGCCGGCGAGGAAGTCGCCTACGACGATGGCCTTGAGCGGCGTCCAGCTCGCCAAGGCGCCGCGTGGGCGCTCGGTCGTGGAATTCATGAGTTACCGTCGTAAAATTGAGGGTCGCCCATCCGTTCGCATACGCTAACAGCGAAACGGGTTCCCGGGGAATGACCATCTGACTCTCGCGCGCGTCTAATTGGTATGACGAGCTCACCTCGAACGGCCGTTGCGGCCGGATTGATCATCGCTGCCGTCATCGTGACGGTGGTACAGAAGCAGCTATGGCGCACCGGTAGCGCCAGCGTCCCCGAGGCCTCGGCCGCCGAGGTTGCGACGGGCACCGATTCGATCGCGCTGGCGAAGGCGGCGGTCGAGAGCTGCTCGAAGATCAACGGCGACAAGATCCCGTGCTACCAGAAGCAGCTCGTGCCGCTGGTCGATCGCGGCGGGCCGAAGCTCGCGATGGGCACGCTGATGCAGATCGCCAACAACGATCGCGATGTGCGCGGCTTCGGGCATGTGTACGCGCACGCGATCGGGATGCACGCCTTCGACGTCGACAAGAATGTCGAGCGCACATTCTCGAGCTGCACGGATGCCTTTCAGTCCGGATGCTATCATGGCGTGATCGAGGCGTACTTCGCGGCGTCGGGGAAGGTCGACTCGCAGTCGGTGCGCGATCTGTGCGTGCCCTGGTCGCAAGTGGGCGTCTACGGGTGGCTGCGCTTCCAGTGCGCGCACGGGCTCGGACACGGGCTCACGATGCACTACGAGCACAACCTCGTCAGCTCGCTCAAGGGATGCGATCTGCTCGTCGATGGCTGGGACCGCGAGTCGTGCTACGGCGGCGCGTTCATGGAGAACGTCGTCGACGCGACCGAGCCGCACCACGGGATGCCGGGGATGGACATGCCGGAAGAGGCCCGCAGCTGGAAGCAGATCGACAAGAAGGATCTGAACTATCCGTGCACGATTCTGCCGGAGCGGTATCTGCCGACGTGCTATCAGAACCAGGTGTCGATCATCATGTACTTCGATGATCACAAGATGCCCGCCGTCGCAAAGGACTGCATGGGTGTGCCGGAGAAATACCGCTATATGTGCTTCACGGGCTTCGGCACGGACATCAACTCGTTCGTCGTCGGCGATCATCTGAAAGCGATCGACCTGTGCACGAACGCGCCGGAAAAGTACCGCGATTGGTGCATCATCGGTGTCGTGAAAAACATCATCGATGTTAGCGCGAAAACCGCCGATGGCGTCTCGTTCTGCCAGAAGGTGAGCGAGCCTCATCTCAAGTCGCGCTGCTACGAGGCGGTGGGAGAGGAGTCCGTGAGCCTCGAGCAGAATCCGGAGATGCGCGAGACCTTCTGCGCGGTGAGCGAGCCTGGCTACGTCGAGGCGTGCCGCTTCGGCGCTCGGCTCATCACCATTCCACCGCCGGGGCTCAAGGCGGAGTAATGGTCCGGGGTGCGTGGCGGAGCTGAATCATTTCGGTGGTTCGGCACTTGCCCCGAGAGTGTGGCCTCCTCTCAATTTCCCCCCATGTCGGACGAGCAGAAGCCACATACCCTCACGGGCACCTTCCGTCTCCACGAGAAGGTCCACTCGCGCTTCCTCGAGAGTGAGCACGACGTCATCGTCTATCTGCCCCCTGGCTACGACGAGGATGTCGATCGCCGCTATCCCGTTCTCTACATGCAGGACGGCCAGAACCTCTTCGATGAAGCAACGGCCTTCAGCGGCGAGTGGCGGCTGGACGAGGCGGCCGAGGGGATGATTGCGGCGGGGCTCGTGACGCCGCTCGTCATCGTGGGTGTCTACAACGTGGGCGCGTATCGCATCGACGAATACACACCCACGCGCGACTCGGCGAAACGCGCCGGCGGGAACGCGGATAAATACGGGCGCATGCTCGTCGACGAGCTCAAGCCGTTCATCGACTCGGAGTATCGCACGCTCACCGATGCCGCGAACACCGGGATCGGCGGCTCATCGCTCGGCGGACTGGTCTCGCTGTACCTGGCGCTCAAGTACTCGGGAATCTTCTGGAACGTCGCGGTGCTCAGCCCAAGCGTGTGGTGGGACAACCGCTTCATCGTGCGCCGAGTGCGCGCGCTTGGCGCGGCGCCGCCACTTCGTGTGTGGCTCTCGACGGGGACGGCCGAGGGCGATGGCGTGGTCGCTGGAGCGCGTCGGGTGCGCGATGCGCTAGTGGCGAAGGGATGGACGGTTGGCGATTCGCTGCACTATCAGGAAATCGAGGGCGCCGGGCATACCGAGAGTGCCTGGGCGGATGTCGCGCCGGCGATGCTGCACTTCCTCTTTCCGGCAATCCACTGATGCACCGCGAAATGCGCCGATGGTCCAGTCCATCGCTGGGCAAAGACATGGACATGCTGATCTTCGGGCACGCGGGGGCCCGCGTGCTGGTCTTCCCAACTTCGATGGGGCGCTTCTTCGAGTGGGAAGATCGCGGCATGATGGGTGCCCTCGGCGAGCACCTCGAGAATGGATGGCTGCAGCTGTACTGCGTCGATAGCATCGACGCGGAGAGCTGGTACGCGACGCACACGCATCCGGCGGAGCGCGCGCGCAGACACGAGGCGTACGAGCGCTATCTGCGGCACTAGGTGCTGCCGCTGTCGACACACATGAATTCGAACCCGTTTCTGATCACGGCGGGGGCGAGCTTCGGAGCGTACCACGCGATGAGCTTTGGGCTGCGTCATCCGGGGCTGGTCGGGCGCGTGCTCGGGATGAGCGGGTTGTACGACATCAAGGAACAGACTGGCGGCTACTCGGATGATTCCGTCTACTTCAACAATCCGGCAGACTTCATCACCAACGAGCACGATGAGGGGCGGTTGGCGGCGATCCGGCGGATGAACATCATCTTCGCGATCGGACGGGACGACCCGATGCACTGGACCAACGAGAGCTTCTCGCGCTCTCTGTGGTCGAGAGGAATCCCGCACGCTTTTCGCGTATGGGATGGCTGGGCACATGATTGGCCGTGGTGGGAGCGAATGGTTCGCATGTACATCGGCGGAAGCGACTGACCGGGAGCAAGACGATGGCGGCAGGCACGGAGAAGCGGGTCGGGCTGATCGTGGGGCGTGAGTGGAGCTTTCCGCCTGCGTTCATCAAGGAAGTGAACGGGCGCAACGAGGGAGTCACCGCGGAGCTCGTGCAGCTCGGCGGCACGAAGATGGACGACCTCACGGACTACGCGGTGCTGATCGACCGCATCTCGCACGAGGTGCCGTACTACCGGTCGTACCTCAAGTACGCGGCGCTACAGGGGGTGAATGTGATCAACAACCCCTTCATGTGGACGGCGGACGACAAGTTCTTCGAGGCGGGACTCGCGACGAAGCTCGGCGTGGCGAGCCCGAAGACGGTGGTGCTGCCGAACAAGGAGTACATCCCGGGCATCCATCATCAGGAGAGCTTGCGGAACCTGGTGTATCCTCTGGATTGGGAGGGAATTCTCTCCTACATAGGACTCCCCTGTGTGCTCAAGGATGCGCATGGCGGCGGCTGGCGCGACGTCTACATCTGCCGCACGCTCGCCGAGCTGTTCGAGGCGTACGATGGCTCGGGGCAGCTGACGATGGTGCTGCAGGAGTTCATCGAGTGGGATCAGTACATTCGGTGTCTCTGCATTGGGCAGAGCGAGGTGTTGCCGATGAAGTACGATCCGCGCGAGCGTCGATATCACGTGGAGCACGAGCATCTCGCGCCTGAGCTCGGGGCTCGCGTGGTGAAGGACTCGCTCACGCTCGTCAGGGCGCTCGGCTACGACATGAACACCGTGGAGTGGGCGGTGCGCGATGGGATTCCGTACGCGATCGACTTCATGAATCCCGCGCCGGACATGGACATCAACTCGCTGACGCCGCACTACTTCGACTGGACGGTCACGCACGTGGCGGATCTCGCGATTCGCCTCGCGAAGCAGACGCCGCGGAAGATGAACATTGCGCGCGGGGAATTTCTGCTCGGGCGGCGCGAAGGGTGACAGCTGCGGCGACGGAGGATCGTGCGATCGCGGAGTATCACGATCTGCTTGCGGGCGGTCTGGCCGCCGATTCGCAGGGGTGGCTCGAGGAGAACATCCAGCGCCGGGATCTGACCTTTGGCGGGCGGCCGGTGTGCACGGTGGTGCGGCCGCGGTGGATGACGCCGGAAGAGTACGTGATGTGCCGGGACCGGGCGGCGATCGTGCTGCGCGCGTTCTCGAAGGCGCATCGCGCGGCGCTCGCGGATGACGGCGTGCGTGCGCAGCTGCGGCTCATGGACTGGGAGGAGCAGTTGGTCGGCATCGATCCCGGCTTCGCGGCGGCGAGTCCGACGTCGCGGCTCGACGCGTTCTTCGTCGATGGCGGGAAGGGGCTCCGCTTCACCGAGTACAACGCGGAGACGCCGGCGGGCGCGGCGTACAACGACGCGCTCACCGAACTGTTCGAGGCGATGCCGGTGATGCGCGAGTTCCAGCGCACGCATCATCTGCGTCCGCTCCCTGCGCGGTCGGGGGTGCTGCGCTCGCTGCTCGGCGCGTTTGCGGAGTGGTCGGGCGGGCACGCGCGTCCGAAGATCGCGATTCTCGACTGGCGCGAGGTGCCGACGTACAGCGAGTTCCTGCTGTTCGAGCGCTACTTCGCGAGCCAGGGGCTCGAGTGCAAGATCGTCGATCCACGCGAGGTGGAGTATCGCGACGGTGTACTGCGCGATGGCGACTTCGAGATCTCGCTCATCTACAAGCGCGTGCTGCTGCACGAGCTCGTGGAGCGCTGCGGGATCGACGGGCCGGTGGTGCGTGCCGTGCGTGATCGCGCGGTGTGCATGGTGAATCCGTTCTCGTGCAAGCTGATGCACAAGAAGGCGAGTCTCGCGGTGTTGAGCGATGAGCGCAACGCGCGGCTGTTCAGCGCGGAGGAGTCCGAGGCGATCGAGGCGCACATCCCGTGGACTCGGGTTGTTGAGGAGCGGCAGACGATGTTTGGCGGGAAGAAGGTCGACTTGCCGAAGTTCATTCGGGAGAATCGTGAGCGGTTCGTGCTCAAGCCGAACGACGAATATGGCGGGAAGGGGATCGTGCTCGGCTGGGAGGCGACGGACGCCGAGTGGGAGGCGGGGCTCGCGGCGGCGAAGGAGGAGCCGTATATCGTGCAGGACCGTATCACGTTGCCGACGGAGGCATATCCGTCGGTGGTGGATGGGGAGCTGAAGATCTTCGACCGCATGCTCGATACGGCGCCATTCGTAGTCGATGGCGCGTACACCGAGGGGTGCATGACGCGGCTCGGGACAGCGGCGCTGCTGAACGTCACGGCGGGCGGCGGGTCGAACGTTCCGACGTACGTGATAGAGCCGCGATGAGCCACCGTCCTTTACTGGTATGTCGATGAAAGCACCATCGCTCACGATCGGAATCGAGGAAGAGTATCAGATCATCGATCCGGAGACGCGCGAGCTGAAGTCGTACATCCAGGAGATACTGGATGGCGACCGGATCATCCTCGCGCAGGTGAAGCCGGAGCTGCACCAATCGATCGTCGAGGTGGGGACGAACGTGTGCAACACGCCGGAGCAGGCGCGGGCAGAGCTGGTGAAGCTGCGTCATTCGGTTATCACGCACGTGGCGAAGAGCGGGCTGCGTGTGGCGGCGGCGGGGACGCATCCCTTTTCGAGTTGGGTGACGCAGGAGATTACGCCGCTCGAGCGCTACATCGGCGTGAAGGCCGATATGGCGGAGCTTGCGCAGTCGCTGCTGATCTTCGGGACGCACGTGCACATCGGGATCGAGGATCCGGAGTTTCGCATCGACGCGATGAATGCGGCGCGCTACTTCATGCCGCACGTGCTCTGTCTCGCCACGAGCTCTCCGTTCTGGATGGGGCGCAACACGGGGCTCAAGTCCTATCGGAGCATCGTCTTCCGGAATTTTCCGCGCAACGGCGTACCGCGCGTCTTCCGCGACTGGTCGGACTTCAGCAATCTGCTGGAGACGCTCGTGCGAACGCGGTGCATACCGGATGGCTCGAAGATCTGGTGGGACGTGCGACCACATCATCTCTATCCGACGCTCGAGTTTCGCATTTGCGATGTGTGCACGCGCGTGGATGAGGCGGTCTGCATCGCGGCGATCTTCCAGGCGATCATTGCGAAGCTGTGGAAGCTGCGACGCGACAACATCACCTTCCGTGTCTACAACGCCGAGTTGATCGAGGAGAACAAGTGGCGCGCGGTGCGGTGGGGGCTGGACGGCAATCTCGTCGATCTGGGGCGCGCGCAGGAGGCGCCGGCGAAGGAGCTCATACGCGAGCTGATCTCGTGGTTCATCGATGACGTGGTGGATGAGCTCGGGAGCCGGAAGGACGTCGACTATGCGTTCAGGATTCTGGACGAGGGGACCTCGGCGGACCGGCAGCTCGCGGTGTTCGAGAAGACTGGCGACCTGAAGGCGGTCGTCGATTCGCTGATTGCGGAGACGGCCGAGGG
>JALYSW010000271.1 GCA_030854615.1 Gemmatimonadota bacterium | reverse complement strand
TCACCGCGCTCCCGATCATCGAAACCCAGGCCGGCGACGTGTCCGCCTACATCCCGACGAACGTCATCTCGATCACCGACGGACAGATCTTCCTCGAGGCCGATCTGTTCAACGCCGGTACGCGCCCCGCGATCAACGCCGGTATCTCCGTCTCGCGCGTCGGTGGCGCGGCGCAGATCAAGGCGATGCGCAACGTCGCCGGCCGACTCCGCCTCGATCTCGCGCAATATCGTGAGCTCGAAGCGTTCGCCGCGTTCGCATCGGATCTCGACAAGACGACCAAGGCACAGCTCGATCGCGGCGCGCGCACGGTCGAAGTACTGAAGCAGCCACAGTACGAGCCGATGCCGGTCGACCAGCAGGTGATGATCATCTACGCTGTGTCGAACGGCTTCCTCGATGACATCGAGGTTCCGCGGCTCCGCAAGTGGGAGAAGGAGTTCCTCGCCTTCATGGCGAAGAGCTATCCCCAGGTCGGTCTCGAGATTCGTGACAAGAAGGTCATGTCGAAGGAAGGCGAGCAGGCGCTGAAGGACGGGATCGCCGCATTCAAGGCGACGCCCGCCGGTGCCCCGACGCCAGTCGCGAAGCCCGCGGATGCGAAGAAGGCAGCTGTTGCTCCTGCCGCCGCGGCGAAGCCGGCTGCGCCGGCCGCGCACTAACTCGCATCAAACGAGCTGACTCATGGCGCAGGGACGCGAGCTCAAGGGACGGATCAAGTCCATCGAAGGGACGCGGAAGATCACGCGCTCCATGGAGATGGTCGCGACGTCGAAGCTCAAGCGCGCGCAGGACCGCGTCGTCGCCGCGCGCCCGTACGCGAAGGCGCTCGAGGCGGTCATCGCGGATCTGTACTCGCCGGAGCTTGCCGAGCGCTTCCCACTGCTCCGGCAACCGGAGCATGGCGCGCAGGACGATATCCCGAAGTCGGGGAGCCGCGCTGCGGTGATCCTGCTGACGTCCAACCAGGGACTCGCCGGCGCCTTCAACTCGAATCTCATCAAGGAAGCGCGTGCGCTCCTCGCGCGCCTCACGGCGGGCGGAGTGCACGCCGAGCTTCACGTCGTCGGCCGCAAGGGCGTTGGCTTCTTCCGCTACGTCGGCACGCCGGTCGCGACCGCGCGCGTCGATATCGGCGACAAGCCGCTCGCGGAGCACGGCCCGCAGCTCGTCGACGATCTGATGAAGGACTTCATCGAGAAGAAGCTCGATGCGGTGTACGTGGTGTACGCGAAGTACAACTCGCCGCTCTCGACGCCGCCCGTGGCCGAGCGCGTGCTTCCCGTCACGCCGCCCGTTCGCACGGGACCGGCGCGCGACTATCTGCTCTTCCCGAACGCCGAACAGATTCTCACGGTGCTCCTTCCGCTCACTGTGCGGAACGCCGTGTATCGCGCGCTCGTCGAGACGGTCGCCGGGGAGCAGGGCGCGCGCAGAACGGCAATGAAGGCTGCGACGGACAATGCGGGCGACATTCTCAACGATCTTCGTCGCACGTACAATCGCGCACGCCAGGCGCAGATCACGCAGGAGATCGCCGAGATCGTCGGCGGTGCAGAGGCACTGAGCGGTTGACGCCGCACACTCGCAACACGCTGCAAACGCCGGAGCGCGTGCTTCGGTCTGACCTTTTTGAAATCAATCATGGCTGACCACAATATCGGAAAGGTCGTGCAAGTCATCGGTCCGGTGCTCGATGTCGAGTTCGAGTCCGAGAACCTTCCCGAAATCTTCAACGAGATCACGATCGATCAGCTCGCCGAGGGCGGCACGCAGGTGAAGCTCGCTGCCGAAGTGCAGCAGCACATCGGCCGCAATCAGGTGCGCGCGGTCGCGATGTCGACGACCGACGGTGTCGAGCGCGGCATGCGCGTCACCGACACGGGCTCACCGATCACCGTTCCGGTGGGCGCGCCCGCACTCGGCCGCATCCTCAACGTGCTCGGCGAGCCGGTCGACAATGGCCCGCCGATTCCGAAGGATGCGTTGCGCTGGTCGATTCACCGTCCGAGTCCGGACTTCATCGATCTAGAGCCCAAGACGGAGATCTTCGAGACCGGAATTAAGGTCATCGATCTCATCGCCCCGTTCGTGAAGGGTGGAAAGATCGGGCTCTTCGGCGGCGCCGGCGTCGGCAAGACGGTCATCATTCAGGAGCTGATCAACAACGTGCAGAAGGGGCACGGGGGCCGGTCGGTATTCTGTGGCGTGGGCGAGCGCACGCGCGAGGGAAACGATCTCTATCTCGAGTTCAAGGAAGCGAACATCCTCGACTCGGTGGCGCTCGTCTACGGCCAGATGAACGAGCCGCCGGGCGCGCGTCTGCGCGTCGGGCTGTCGGGGCTCACGATCGCCGAGTATTTCCGCGACGTCGAGAACCAGGACGTGCTGCTCTTCATCGACAACATCTTCCGCTTCACGCAGGCAGGCTCGGAGGTGTCGGCGCTGCTCGGCCGCATGCCGAGCGCCGTCGGCTATCAGCCGACGCTCGCGACGGAGATGGGCGATCTGCAGGAGCGCATCACGTCGACGAAGAACGGCTCGATCACGTCGGTGCAGGCGATTTACGTTCCGGCGGACGACATCACGGATCCCGCGCCGGCGGCCGCGTTCGCGCACCTCGATGCGACGGTCGTGCTCAGCCGTGCTCTCACGGAGATCGGCATCTATCCCGCCGTCGATCCGCTCGCCTCGGGCTCGCGCATTCTCGCCGCGCAGTACGTCGGTGAGCGCCACTACAACGCGGCGAACGGCGTGCAGCGCATTCTCCAGCGCTACAAGGAGCTGCAGGACATCATTGCGATCCTCGGCATGGACGAGCTGGGCGAGGACGACAAGCGCATCGTCGGCCGCGCGCGTCGTGTGCAGCGTTTCCTCTCGCAGCCGTTCGCGGTCGCCAAGCAGTTCACGGGCATCGATGGGAAGTACGTGAAGCTCGAGGATACGGTGGAGTCGTTTGAGCGTGTCGTGGCGGGCGAGTTCGACGAGCTTCCCGAGCAGGCGTTCTACATGGTTGGCTCGATCGACGAAGCAGTCGAGAAGGCCAAGACGTTGAAGAGCTGAACGCGTGCTGAAAGTCCAGGTCATCTCGCCGGAAAAGGTGCTCTTCGAGGGCGACGCCACCTCCGTGGTCGCGCCCGCCTTCGACGGCGAGCTCGGCATCCTCACGGGGCACGCGCCGATGATCACGTCGCTCGGTACGGGTACGCTGCGTGTCGAGAGCGGGGCAGGGACTCAGCGCTTCTCCGTGGAGGGGGGCTTTCTGCAGGTGGTCGACGATCAGGTGCGAGTCGTCACGGAACAAGCGACGTCCCTCTAGCCTCGCACGCACATTGCATTACATGAGCACGGGCCGCACTGCTGGGCCCGCGTTTTTTTTGGAGGCTCTCGTGAAGGCACGTTGCTCGCAGTCGGCGGTCGCAGTCATGCTCGCATCCACGTTCTCGCTCGCAGCACCGGCGCGCGCGCAGATGCTGGGCGCACCTGTGCTGCAGAATGCGTTCACGAATCGCGGCTTCACGCTCGGAGTCAACCTCGGCAGGAGCAGCGACTACAGCTCGTATGCCGGCGCGGTGGCGTGGGCGCCGAGGAACGGCACCTTCCAGCTTGCCGGCGGCGTCGGATATCTCGATCCGAAGAATGGTTCGGCGACGGCGACGTACGGAGCGCGACTGATGGTGCCGGTGCTCAATCCAACTTCTGCGTTCGGGCTAGCACCATTCGTAGGGATGGGCGGCGCGAACTTCCATGGTGTGAATGTCTGGCAGGTTCCGGCCGGAATTTCGGCGGGATATCGCAAGGCGATCGGCGAGAATGGACGTGGCATTTCCGCCTATGTTTCGCCATTCTACACGTTGAACCGCGTTCGCGAAAATGGCGCCACTGATGATCACGGTCTCTTTCGCGTGTCGGTTGGCGTCGACGCTGCAGTGCTCCCGCAGGTGGGCGTCACGGTCGGATACGAAACCGGCAAGAATGCCCGTGAGGGCGAGATCGGCGCGACCAGCGGAATCTTCGGGATCGGGGTGTCGTACGCTCTGAATCGCGCTTCGCAGCAGGACACCATTCCGCGCCGTCGGCGGCCGGCAGCAACCGATTCGACAACAACTGCAAAACCCTAGCACTTTCCACTCATAGAATTCGAGGAAGATCAATGAGCACTCGTTCCCTGTTCGCGAAGACGTTCACCTTCGCCTGCGCCACCTTCGTTTTCGCAGCCAGCTCCGCATCTGCGCAGGCGTGGCACTATCCCACGATGCAGGTGCCGACGATCACGTCGCGCGACTTTCAGGTTCTCGTCGCTGGCGGCGGCAACTACGGCACCAGCTTCGTCGGCCAGTGGCGCGAGGGAATCGCGCCGGATGTGATGCTCAACTTCGACGTCGGGCTCTCGACCCCGGGCAACTCGACGCTCTTTCTCGCGGGCGCCGGGCTCGGCTACACGCTGATGAAGTCGACGCAGGAAGTTCCGATCGACCTGATGCTCACCGGCGGTCTCTACGGCGCGTTCGGCAATTACTCGCTCATTCGCATTCCGGTTGGTGTCGTTGCGGGCCACTACTTTCCGCTCTCCGGAGGGCTGGCCATCACGCCGTTCGTGTCGCCGCGCCTGTCCGTCGACGTGTGCGCGAGTGACTGCGGCAACGAAGGCACCGATCTGAAGCTCAACTTCGACATCGGCGCGCGTCTGGATGTGACGAAGACCATTGGCGTCACCGCCGCGCTCACCGTCGGAGGAGTCGGCAGCTCGCCCAGCCGCACGTCGTTCGGAGTCGGTGTGGTGTATCGCCCGGACATGGCGCCGCGCCGCTAACCTTTCGAAGTGCACGGCCGCGTTGCGGCCGTGCACTATCGGCGGGCACACCAGCTCGCCGCCCGCCTGGCCTGGAGCGTCTATTTCCACACCACCCACGCAAGCTATCCTGGTCGTCGACGACAACGATGACAACGCGGAGATCGTGCGTGCGCTCCTCGAGTCGCGCGGCTTCCTCGTGATCATCGCCCACGATGGCGAAGAGGCGCTCGCGCTCTTCGAGGCGGCGCGTCCCCCGCTCGTGCTCCTCGACGTGCTCATGCCAGGGCGCAGCGGATGGGAGGTCTGCCGCCTCATGAAGCAGCACCCAGAGCACGGCCGCACCGTCCGTATCATCATGCTCACGGCGCTCACCGAATGGAACGACAAGCAATCGGCGATTCAGACGGGCGCGGATGACTACATCACGAAGCCGATCGATCTCGGGGATCTCGAGCTGAGAGTCCGCAGGAATCTCGCCCTCGTGTCCCCGCCACAATGACGCCGGCCCCGCGCGCCTTCCTACTCTCCGACAGCGCCGACGGGGCGCTCGCGGAAGCGGCGGAGTTGCTTCAGCTCGACGTCGTGTCGGTCGATCCGGCCGCGGAGCTCCCGGCGGCGATCAACATGCATGCCTCCGCACGCGCCATCGTCGTCGCGACCGATGATCCGTCGCTGCTCCGCACTATCGTCGAGCACGCGGGCGCGCGCCGAATCCCAGTCATCCTGGCCGGGGAGAACGATGTCGCGTGCCGCCGCGCGATCGAGTTCCGCGTCGACGAGTGGTATCTCGCACCGGCCACGCCATCGGAGATCGCGTGGCGAATCCGTTCCGCGATCGCACGCATCGCGGCGCAGGGGATCGCGCTCTCGCAACGCATCGACAACGTCGAGTACGAGGAGATGCTCTACGACCCGCTGACGGGAATGCCGACGCTCCCGGTGATGCTCGAGCGCACGCGCGGGCTGATCAAGGATCGCGGCGAGGTGATCGTCTACTATCTCAACTTCGTACGCTATTCGAAAATCGAAGAGATTTATGGATGGGAAAAGCTGGACCAGGTGCTGGAGACGACCTCCGCCGCCGTGCGCGAGTTCCTCGATTCCCGCTCTCTGGGCACCACACGCATGATGGTCGGCTTTGCCAACGATGACGATTTCATCTTCCTGCAGATCCCCGACAAGGGGAAGCCGGTGCCCACCGACGCCCAGATCACGGAGACCGGCCGCCAGCTCCAGCACTTCGTCGGCAACCGGCTCGAGGAGGTGCACGGCGAGGATGTGTCGTCGCTCTTCGACATCTACATCGGCTCGTCACACGTGTACTACACGCCGAAGATCCGCTTCGAGCGATTGATCTATCGCGGCGTGCGCGAGGCGGCGAACGCCGCGCGAAGTGTCGAGCAGCGCGAGCGCGTGCGGCGCACTGCTGCGCTCAAGGGGGTGCTGCACTCCGGCTCCGTCTACGTCGACTTCCATCCGATCGTGCTCGCGGAGACGGGCGAGATCTTCGGCTACGAAGCACTCGCGCGCGGCGTGCCGCGCACCCTCCGCAGCCCCGAGGTGATGTTCGAGGTCGCGGCCGAGGCGGACCTGGTGTGGGAGCTCAGCCGCCTGTGTCGCACGCGCGCGCTCGCCGGCGCGCAGGATCTGCTGCGCGGCGAGCAGCTGCTCTTCGTCAACGTCGATCCGCACGACTTCGCCGATCCCGGCTTCGGCGTGCTCGACTCCATCGATCCGCGGCGCATCGTCCTCGAGATCACGGAGCGCACGGCGATCAAGGACTATCCGAAGTTCCGCGAGCGCCTCCGTTCGTTCCGCGAGCGTGGCTTCCGCTTCGCGGTCGACGACGCAGGGAGCGGCTACGCGGGGCTTGGCTCGATCGCGAACCTCGAGCCGGACTTCATCAAGCTCGACATCTCGCTGATCACCGGCATCGACACGAACTTTATCAAGCAGAATCTCGTCGAGACGATGGTCGTCTTCGCGAAGGAGCAGGGTGCGATGGTGATCGCCGAGGGGATCGAGCGTGCCGAGGAGCTCGAGACGGTGAAGCGCCTCGGTGTTCCGCTGGTGCAGGGATTCCTGCTCCACAAGCCCGAACGCGCCGCCGTTCATGCGGGCGCGCACGCGGCTGGCGGGTAGACGATCGCGCGGGCAAGATCAATCGATTGGTGAATCCACCGTTTCTTTTGTCCGTTTTTTGTCGCTGCTCAATTGCAGTTGCCCGTCGAAGAGCGCTACCCCACGAGTAGCCCAGTCACGAGCGCCGTCGACCGGGCCGCCGCCCCGCGTCCCTTCTCCACGAGCTCCTTCCCTCGCGCGCCTTCCGCGCCGCGAGTGTCCGGGCGCGTCAGCAGCGCCTCGAGGCGTGCGGTGATGGCCGAACCATCCGTGACGGAGGCGCCGGCGTCGGCGGCGATCAGCGCCGCGGCATCGCGGCTCTTCTCGTGGCGCGGACCGAAGAGCACCGGCACGCCGAATGCCGCAGGCTCGAGCACCGAGTGCAGCCCCGCGCCGTGAAAGCCGCCGCCCACGTACGCGACATCCGCGAGCGCGTACAGGTCGCCGAGCATCCCCACGCCGTCCACGAGCACGACGTCCGACTGCGCGCCGCGCGGGAGCGCGCTCGTGCGCGTGAGCGAGAGCTTGTGCGTGGCGGCCCACTGCTCGATGTGCGCGAGATGCGCGCGCGTCGGCTCGTGAGGCGCGATGATCAGCCGGGCATCGGGTACCTCCGAGCGCATCGCGACCCACGCGGGGAGCAGCTCGCGCTCGTCCGCAGGCCACGTGGAGCCCGCGACGAGCGTCGGACGGTCGCTGTGCAGTGGCGCGAGCCGCGCCTCGCGCGCTTCCGATGGCTGCGCGCGCGTCCACACCTGATCAAAGCGCGTGTCACCGGTGACGGAGATCGCCTTCTCGCGCACGCCGAGCTTCATGAGGCGAATCGCGTCGGCCTCGTCGACGGCGCCGACCGCATCGAACGCGGCGTAGGCGGCGCCCGTGAAGGCGTGCGAGAACCACGAGTTCCGGTGCGAGCTCTCGTGCAGCGTTGCACTCAGGAGCGCGGTGCGTACGCCGCGCGCCCGCGCGGCGGCGACGAGGGCGGGCCACACGTCGAGCTTCGAGAAGGCGAGCACGCGCGGCGAGAGCGCGTCGAGCACCACCCGTGCGTCGCCGCGCGAATCGAACGGCAGATACTCTGCGAAGTCCGCGTCGAGCGACCGCGCGAACGTCTCCGCGCTCGGCGAGAAGAAGGTGTAGGCGAGCTGCAGCGTGGGGTTGCCCGAGCGGAGCATCTCGAGCACGGGGCGCGCCTGCAGCCCCTCGCCCACCGACGATGCGTGCATCCAGACGAGCGGCCGCTCCCCGTTGCGCGACTCGCGATTCCACAGCTCGTAGCGCCCGCGTATACCGCGCCGCGCACGGAAGGTTGCGACGACCTTCCCTCCGCGCGGCGGTGCGAAGAGCGCCGCCGCGCGCGCCAGCTGCACGGCGCCTTCATAGGCGCCGCCGAGGAGAAAATTCACGATTCGCTGATGGGAAGGGGGAGCGAGCGCGACCACGGTTCGGAGATATTGCGCGTGAATCGACGCATCGTTAGTCTTTCCGCCGAACGACGCGCGCGCAATGCGCAGCGCGGCGCGGGGTGAAGGTTTCCGCCCAATGTCGAACCCTTCAAGGAGGAGGTGATCCGTTGTCTAGTGACCAGCACGCGGCGAGGATCGCTCGAAGCCGGTAAGGCCCAAGTCGTAGCTTGACCGGTGGTCCTCGCCGCTCGGTCGAATATTGTGGGGTTCGTCGTGAGGTCACCACCTCATCGGCGAACCCCGCTTTCGTTTCCTGATGCGCGATCATGTCGCCGGGATAGCCGGACATGAACAGCACGTCGCGCTTCTACTCTCCGTTCTTCAGTGCTTTGCCGAATTGGACGCGAGTGCGAGCGCCGAATCGATCGCGATCCGGAAGTTGGCGATCGGCTGCGCGCCCGTCATCATCGTGCCGCCGATGAGGAACGTCGGCGTCACCTCCACACCGGCCTTCGTCGCGCGATCGATGTCCGCCTCGATCATCGGCTTCGTGATGTGCCCCGAGACGCATTTGTGAAATGCCGCGGCATCCACCCCCTGTGCGGCAGCGAGCGAGTCGAACACCGGCTGTGGCGAGGGGAGCGCCTCCCACTGCTTCTGCGTCGTGAAGAGTGCGTCGTGCATCTGCCAGAACTTGTCCTGCGCGGCTGCGCACATCGCGGACTCCGACGCAGCGAACGAGTTGCGATGCATCGACAGTGGGAAGTTCACGTAGGCGAGACGCACCTTGCCCGCGTCCACGTAGTCGCGCTTGATGTCGACGTAGGCCTGGTCGTGGAACTGACGGCAGAAGGGACACTGGAAGTCGCTGACCTCCACCACCCACACGGTCGCGGTGGGGCTGCCGAGGGTACGCGCGTGATCGGCGCGCCGGAGGAGGAGGCTGTCTGGGCCCGCGGTGGCGAAAGACGCGGCGCTCGTGGCGGCGCTGGCATTCGAGCTCTTGCCGCACGCGAGAACGACCGCGATCGCGGCGAGGGCAACGGAAATGTATGGATACCTTCGCTGCACGTGCTCCTCTGCTAGTAGGTGGAGATGATGCGCCGAAGCGCGTTGGCGCGGCGATCGAGAATGAAAGTGTGTCCATCGTGCGAGACGATGGCCGACGCGAAGCCGAGCGAGCGGGCGAGCCCGATGGTCTTCGGGCTGTCGGTCGAGATGTTGACGAGATAGACCCCTTCTGGACCGGCAGCGACGAAGAGCCGCGGCCCGTCGATCGACACGTCGTAGGCGAAGCGCGCGTCCGACCAGGTGGGGCGCGGCTTCGGATGCATGGGATCCGAAATGTCGATGAGCGCGACCCCCTTCTCGCCCATTGCCACCGCCGCCAGCCCGCGATCGATGACGATGCGCAGCCCGACGCCGGGCAGTGGCACCGAGCCGATGGCCACGAGTGAGTCGCCGGTGATGCGCAGCGCGACGAGCGCGCGATCGGTGGAGGCCCAGAGCACCGCGCGCGCATCGTCGAGCACGACGTCGCGGACCGGCGCACCAAGGTCGGTGCCGGGGAAGTCACGCACGGAGTCGGCGTTCACCGGAACGCTCTCGACGCGATCGTCGGTGGCGATGAAGATGCGGGTGTCGGCGGCGGCGATCGCGCTGATGTTCGCGCGGCGCACCAAAACGCCGGGGCCCTTCTCCGGCGGATAGATATAGAGGCCGGTGCGCGAGCCGAGTGCGAGCCACGCGGTGCGCGGCGCGAGATCGATCGCGTCGATGCCGTGCAAGCCAGCGGCGCGGGTCCCGATGGAGAGGAGACGCGGATCCATGGCGGAGAAGAGCTCGACGCCGGAGCTTCCGCCGACCGCGGCGGTGTTGTCGCGGATCGCGAGCACACTCGGGTCGCCTTCCAGCTCGACGCCGACGCTCGGGATCTTGAGCGAGGGTGTTCCGTGGAAGGCGATGTTGCGGCGCTCGTCGAGCTGGCGGCCGATGAAGAAGCCGGCGAGGCCGCCGCCGGCTGCGCCGACGAGAGCCATCCCGGCGCCGCGCTGGCCACCTCCTGCGCTGAAGCCCCACCCAGCCAGTCCACCCGCTACTACTCCTATGATGCCTGCGATGAGGGCGCGTGGTCGCGGGTGGATGATCTTTCCGGACGCCGTGCTGTCGCTGAGCCGTTGAGCGCCCAGTGAGGGGGCGGAAGCGGCGAGGGCAAGCGGTATGAGGAAGCGGCTGGCAAGCTGCCGGGCGACGGGTGCCATGTCGGAAGATATGGGAGCGGCAGCGGAGGCCGCTATGGTTGGGTTAGGCGAGCTCAACGGAATACCGGGAATGGACTTGTGATACTTCCCCGGATTCTTGCACTGTGTGGTGCCGCACTTTATGTTCGTGATTGTTCGGTTACGACAATGCGATCCCGAAAATGTTCCATTGTCGGAACCGGTGAAGAGATTTTTCCGTCGGGTGCCGTGACTTTCGTCCATGGCTGCCCCATGTGTGTCGTGCCGCCGCATGCGAATCGAACCGCCAAGAGGAGGGGACACCCAGCGGCATGAGAGGAGGCGCAACGCGATTTCCGCGAGCGCTCGAACGCCAACCAGACAAGATCCATCGTCGTCCACACACCTTTTGGAAGAGGTGGCAAGGAGGAAGCATGGGACGTTCTGTTAGGTCAGTTATTGCCGTCGTGTGTGCGCTCATTGCGCTTCCGGCTTATGCCGTAGCGCAGGACGCTGTCACGATCACTGGTCGAGTCACCAGTGCAGAGGGCGGTGCGCCGCTCGGTACGGCTAGTGTCACTGTGGAAGGGCTCGGCTCCGTTACGCTCACCCGCGATGATGGGCGCTACTCGCTCGTCGTTCCGGCCGCGCGCGCACACGGGCAGCAGGCCACGATTACTGCTCGCCTGATCGGGTACAAGGCGAAGGTTGCCACGATCACGCTCGCGGGCAACGTGACGCAGGATTTCGCGCTCGACGTCAATCCGCTCCGCCTCGGCGAAATCATCGTGACGGGCGCAGGCACGACGAGCTCGATCGAGAAGCTCGGTACTGCTGTGTCGACGGTCGATTCGTCGCTGATCACGAAGTCTCACGAGAGCAACGTCGTCGAGGCGCTTGCCGGCAAGACTCCCGGCGTCCAGGTCAACAGCCAGTCGGGTGACCCCGGCGCGTCTTCGTACATTCGCATTCGCGGCATCAAATCGCTTTCGGGCGATGCGCAGCCGCTGTTCGTCGTCGATGGGGTTCCTATCGATAACAGCGTCATGACGGCCGAGCCGGGCACGCAAGGTGTTGCGGCGCCGAATCGCGCTGCCGACATCAATCCGAACGATATCGAGACGGTCACGATCCTGAAGGGTGCGGCTGCGGCGGCCATCTACGGCGCTCGCGCATCGGACGGCGTTGTGTTGATCACCACGAAAAGCGGTCACGCAGGTGGCACGCACTATTCGCTGGGCTCGAACTACTCGTTCGACAAAGTCAACAGGAAGATCCCTCTGCAGACGGACTACGCGCAGGGCTCCGGTGGAAATACGGCGGCGTGCAGCGGTCCCGGATGTCGCCTCTCGAGCAGTTCCTTTGGCGGCTTCATTGGTGGTACGAACACGCCGACCTACGACCACTTTGGCGAGATCTTCGAAGGCGGTCATAGCTCCGACAACACGCTTTCTGCGTCCGGCGGAAATGATAAGACCGTCTTCTACCTCTCGGCTGGCTACACGGATCAGCAAGGCATCATCCTGGGCCCGAACGACAACTACAAGCGGACCACGGTTCGCCTGAAGGCGTCGCACCACCTGTTCGATCGGCTGACCATCGGAGGCAACGTCTCCTACGTCGACGGCAAGGGGCAGTTCCAGCAGAAGGGATCGAACACGTCGGGGCTCATGCTGGGCGCCATGCGGACAACGCCGACGTTCAACAACTTTCCCTTTCTCGATACGGCAACGCAGACGCAGCGGTCCTATCGCTATCCGCAGCCGAAACTCTTCGACAACACCGTCGGGCGCGGATACGACAATCCGTTGTTCTCCATCTTCCAGGATCTGAACACCGCGGAGACTGGTCGTTCGTACGGCAATGTCAACATCAATTATGACGCGACCGACTGGCTGAAGATCGACGAAACGCTCGGTGCGGATTACTACAACAACCAGATCTTGGACGGGATTGCGCAATCCTCCTCGACTTTCCCGTACGGGGAAGTGTTCCGCACGGATGGCAACAATCTCCAGATCGATCAGAACCTCACAGCCACGCTGAGCCACACGTTCAGCCCGAACTTCTCGGGGACGTTTACGGCCGGTCAGAATCTGAACTCGCGTCGCTTCCGCGAGACGGACGTTAACGGACAGTCCCTTGTCGCTGCGACGCCGTTCAACTTGCAGAACACGACGTCGTGGATTCCGTTGGAGTTCAAGTCTCTCGTGCACTCCGAGTCGTACTTCGGTCAGGCAACGGCAGACATCTACAATCAGCTCTTCCTGACGGCCGCGCTGCGTAACGACGGGTTCTCCACCTTTGGTGAGAGCAATCCCCGCGCGTGGTATCCGAAGGCGAGTGCTGCATGGACGTTCACCAATCTGCTCGGCAAGACGGATCAGAGTGGTGTGTTCAGCTTCGGCAAGCTGCGCGCTGCGTATGGCGAGACGGGGAAGGAGCCCGAGGTGTATTCGACGAATACCGTCCTCGTCCCCGGTGGAGCCTTCGTCTCCGGCTTCGGCGATTTCCTGAATGCCAAGCAGCAGGGCAACGGCGGTCTCTTCTCGAGCGGGGCGCTTGGAAATCCGAACATCAAGCCCGAGCGGGAGAAGGAGTTCGAAGGTGGCGCGGATCTCGGCTTCCTCGATCAGAAGGTCGATCTCTCGCTGACTTACTATAAGAATAACTCGGTCGACGTCATTTTGCCGCTGCCGATTCCGTTCAGCAGCGGCTTCGCTACGCAGTTGAAGAACGGTGCGAAGTTGAGCAACAAGGGGTACGAGGTCGCAATGAACGTTCGCCCGATTAGTCGGCCGAACTTCTCGTGGGATTTCGGGGTGAATTGGTCGAAGAACCAGACCAAGGTCGTCAGTCTCAGTGGTGCCCAGTTCGTGTCGAACGCCGCGCAGTTCGGCGGCACGTTCACCGGAGCAACGGGCGCTGCAACACTTGGTGGGGACATTGGTCTCCGTGGCAATGACTTCGTGCGTTGCGGGCGCGGGCTGTCAGTCAACCTCTCGACGGACACGCTTTCTCATGCCATCGATTCGGAGTTCTGTCAGGGCAAGGCGAAGAACGCGCTTTATATCGATGAAAGCGGTTTCCCAGTGCTCGATCCTACGGACCGCGTGATCTCCGATCCCGATCCGCACTGGACGGGCTCGATTCGCACCAGCTTCCACATCAGCAAGTTCCAGATATCTGCGCTCGTCGATCACAAGCAGGGCGGCGATGTGTGGAACGGAACGCGCGGTGCGCTCTACAATTTCGGTACGCACAAGGACACCGATATCCGCGGCCGAATTCTTACCTTCGGCAACGACTATCCGTTCCTGACCGGCCCTGTGGTCGGCCCCGGCGCAGGTAGGGCGGTTGTGATCGATCAGAATTGGTTCCAGGACCTCGGCAGTGGCTTCAACGGACCGTCGTCGCAGTTCATTGAGGATGGTACCTATACGAAGCTCCGCGAGATCTCGGTCGCGTACACGTTTGATGGAAAGTGGGTACCAAATCTGATCGGTCTGACCTCTATCGATCTGCGACTGGCGGGACGTAACCTCGCGACGTGGACGAAATACAAGGGTATCGATCCGGAGACGAACCTGGCCGGCGCGGCGTTCGCGACGCAGGGTATCGACTACTTCAACAACCCGCAGACCAGGTCGATCGTTGTTTCGGTCGGTCTGAACCGCTAAGCGAAGGAGAATCCCAAGGTGAAAACGAAACTCAAGGGAGCGATTTGCGCTGCGGCGTTGGTAGTCGTGGCCGCGGGTTGCAACAATTTTCTAAAGGGTGGGGATCTAACGAAGGATCCAAACAACCCGCTGAACGCTACGCCGAGGCAGCTCTTTACCTCGGTGCAGTCAAACATGTGGCAATTGCAGACGAGTGATTTTTCGCGGCTAACCACCCTCTGGACGCAGCAACTCGTTGGCGAGGCCCGCCAACAGCTGGGTGTCTACAACTACACGGGCGTCACGGAAGGGACGTTCGATGGACAGTTCGCCTTCATTTACGGTGGTGGTGGAATTCTCGATCTGCGAAAGATCGATTCCAGCGTAACCGTCGTTGGCGACAGCATCTTCCTGGGCATCAGCAAAGTCCTGGAGGCCTGGTACATTGGAACCGCTGCCGACATGTGGGGGGATGTGCCCTACAGCCAGGCCGATTCTTTCTTCAAGTACCCGACTCCGGTGCTGGATCCTCAGCAGACCGTCTATGACACCATCCAGGCGCGGCTCTCGCAGGCGATCGCGGAAATGCAGAGCGGAATCGGCGCGGGTCCGGGCAGTGTGGATCTCGTGTACGGTGGTAAGGCCGCCCTCTGGATCAGGCTCGCGCACACGCTCAAGGCACGCTTCTATTTGCACACGGCGGAAGCGGTTGGCTCCGCAGCCTACGCTAGCGCGTTCTCAGAGGCGCAACTGGGCATCAGCAGCAATGTTGGGGACTACGTGGCCAACTTCTCAGGCTCCCAGGCGGCTGAAAGCAATCCGTGGTGGCAGTTCGCCGACGCAAACGGCCCTGCCGGTCGCAATGGCGATATCATTGCAACGGGCTCCTTTCTCGAAAATCTCATGCTGCAGACCAGCGATCCGCGCTTTCCCGATTTCTTCAAGCCGGGAAGTCTGGATACGTACGATATTAGTCCGTACCGTCTGAGTCCGGCCTACTCGCAGCCGTTCGTGACGTACAACGAAAATCTCCTCATTCAGGCGGAGGCGCAGTTCCAGGCGGGTGCGACAGGGCCCGCGCTGACTTCGCTGAATCAGGAGCGCGCTGCCTGGAATACTGCAACAGCATGGCACCGCGCGTACGTGGTGCCGCCGGTCGGTGCGGCGTCGCTCGGCGCGATCATGAACGAGAAGTACATAGTCGAATTCCAGAATATCGAGGCGTACAACGACTACCTGCGTACGTGCTACCCCCAGCTCACGGGCATCGGCGGAGGTAAGATCCCCGCCCGACTGCTCTATCCGCTCGGGGAGGCGCAGACGAATCCGAACATCCCGGCCGTGTCGGCGCAACCGCCGCGGAACTGGAATAATCCGAACGCGTGTTCGGGTGGCGGTTGAGCAGGTTGATTGGTAGCTGATTCAGCACGAGCGAACGACCCGGTGTGCCTCACGGCACACCGGGTCGTTTGTTTTCCTTCCCTCCTCTTGACGCCCCCACGCGCCAACCCCGTATATTCCCTCATCCACTGATCGAGGAAGTCATGCGCGCTAGGTACCTCGTTCCTGTCCTGTCAGTCTTATGCGCCTGCTATGAGTCCGTACCCGTCGAGCTCTCGCGCGTAACGCCGGGTACGAAGCTTCGTGTCTCGCTCACCGACTTGGGCGCAGACTCCCTGGCGCGCTATCTTGGCCCCGGCGTCGAAACGATCGACGGGAAGCTCATCACTACCACGGACAGCGGAGTCTCCATGTCCGTGACCCAGGTGTCCATGCGGTCCGGGCAGGATCAGTTCTGGAAGGGAGAGACCGTCGTGATTCCGCGTAGCGCGCTGGGCACCGTTCAGGCGCGCAAGATCAACAAGCCCAAGTCGGTGCTTTTGGCCGGCGTTTTCGTGGTCGCCCTCGCGAGCCTCAGGCTAGGCGGAGTTTTCGGCGGCACTGGAGGCTCCAACGGCGGCGGCGGCCCCCCCCCGCCGCGCTAGCGGCTACTTGGGTGCGGCTCTCTCGCCGCGCGCACCTGCTAGCTAGTAAAAGGCCAGCGCCGCGCGCGTCAGGTTCTGCTCGAGCGTCCAGGTAATCTGCATCCCGCCCGGCCGTATGCTGATCACCTCACTGTTGATCGCGCCGGATGTCCCAACTCCGTGCGCCGACAGCTGCAGCGTCCCGCCGCCCCGCGTCGTGTTCTTCGGGAGTACGAAGTTAGCGTCCGACGACGCGGTTACCGTCCCCACGCGCGTCCGCTGTCCATCCCGAATCACGAAGATGTCGACGTCGCCCCAGTGATGATTCACCACCTGAAGCGTCGAATCGTTGTCGGCGGCCAGATCGTCGTTGATGCGGTGCTTCCCGCAGCCTGACAGGGCGACGACCATCGCGATCGCGGCAAACCACTTAATCATCATACTCCCTCCATGGGTCATCGGCCGTCCAATCGCCTAATCACGCCCTCGGCCCTCAGTCCGTCAAGCCTTTTTGCGGCATCTCAGACCGCTCCCAGGCGGCCTCCCGCGAAAGTCACATTCCGA
>JALYSW010000270.1 GCA_030854615.1 Gemmatimonadota bacterium | reverse complement strand
GATCTCGTGCGCAACGTGCTCGCGGACATCTCGCAGACGCTGCGCGCGTGGATCCTCGGTCAGCTCACGTCGATGTTCCTCCTCGGCGGCCTCGCCGCGATCGGCTTTTCGATTCTGCGGGTGCCGTACGCGCTGACGTTCGGGCTCTTCACGGGACTGGTCGCGATCGTGCCGTTCTTCGGCACACTGATCTCGACGCTGCTTCCAGCCGCGTTCGTGCTTGGCGAGGGCGGACCGGGGCAGGCGCTCGCCGTGATCGGGTGGGGCGTCGTCGTGCATCTGCTCGAGGGGAATGTGATCTCGCCGCTCATCATGGCGCGGCAGATTCGGCTCGCGCCCGTGCTGACGATCATGTCGATTCTGATCATGGGGCAGCTGCTCGGTGCCGTGGGCCTGCTCGTCGCGGTTCCGGCGCTCGCTGTGCTCGACGTGATCGTTCGTCGCATACTCATCGGCCGCGTGTACGAAGGGCAGGGCTTTCGCCGCTTGCTGCGCAACAGCGCGCTGGTCGTGCGTGCGCCGCTTCCCGGCACGGACATTCTCGTTGGAACGCCCTCGGGCGTCGACGTCATCTCACTGGCGGAAGCTCGCGACCGCGCGCGCACCGCCTGAACCCGAACCGAATTCATGGCCAGAGAGCTCCGCTTCCTCGTCATCGCCGAAGGACAGTTCGGCCCCCTCACCTCCAAAACCGCGAACTCCTGCATCCGCTACACGCCCGAGCGCGTGGTGGCGGTCATCGATTCGCGCCGCGCGGGGAAGACGTCGCAGGATGTCCTCGGCTTCGGTGGCGACATCCCCGTCGTGTCGACCGTGGCCGACGGGCTGGCGCGCCAGCCGACGGCGCTGCTGATCGGCGTCGCGCCGCAGGGTGGCAAGTTGCCGGACGAGTGGCGCGCGATGATCCTCGCGGCGATCGATGCGGGGCTCGATGTCTGGAGTGGGCTGCACACTTTCATCGGCGCCGATCCGGAGTTCGCGGCGCGCGCGGAGAAGAAGAAGGTCGAGATTCACGATCTGCGCCGGCCGCCCGATGATCTACCGGTGGCGATGGGACGCGTGCGCAAGGTCGATTCGACCGTCGTGCTCACGGTGGGAACGGACTGCAACATCGGGAAGATGACGTCGGCGCTGCAGCTGCGTGACGGGCTCAAGGCGCGCGACCGGAAGGTGCGCTTCGCGGGCACGGGGCAAACGGGGATTCTGATCGAGGGCTGGGGGATCGGCGTCGACGCGGTGATCGCGGACTTCATCGCGGGCGCGGCGGAGAAGCTGGTGCTGGATGCGGCGAACGGCGCGGACATCGTGCTCGTGGAGGGACAAGGGTCGATCATCCATCCGGGCTATTCCGGAGTGACGGTTGGGCTGATGCACGGCTCGTTGCCGCACGCGATGGTGATGTGTGCGCAGCCGTCGCGCACGCACATCAACAACAATCCGTGGATTCAGATTCCGCCGCTGCCGGAGCTGATCGCGATGCACGAGATGCTGGTGAAGCATCTTCGGCCGGCGCCGGTGATCGCGGTGTCGCTCAACACGTACGATCTCTCTGTGCGCGCGGCGCGTGCAGCGATTGCGAAAGTGCAGCGGCAGACGGGGCTGCCGGCGACGGATCCGGTGCGCTTCGATGCGGAGCCGGTGGTGGAGGCGATCGATGCGTTCCACCGGAAGCGCGTGCGGGCGTTGGCGAAGGGCAAGCAGGCGAAGCGAAAGAAGTAGCGTCTCACGCGCCGCGCGCGAGATGATGGCGCGCGCGTGAAAGTGATGCCGAGCGGAAGGTGCGGCCGGCGCATACTCCCCTCGCACACCGGACGTCGCGCCGCCGCGCGTCGTCCACAGTCCAGCACCTGCGCATCGAGCACGTCGTGGCGCCCGTCAGTGCGCCGATGGCCGAACGCAGCCCGGAAGACGCACTGGTCTCGCATGTCCCGTTGTGGCGCGTTCTCGAAGCGCGCCGGGTGCGTGCGCGTCGCTCGCAGCGGCGTCTCCTCGTGGTGGCGATCACTATCGGTTCGCATCGCGCGCACGACGGAACGGCGGCCGGCCGACGCATGGCGTCGGTAGTGCGCGCGTGTGGCTCACGCGGGAGCACCACAGATGAAGCATCGCATGGGAGTGGCGGCGATTGCCGCAACCGCGCTGATCGCAGGCGCGTGCGGGGAGAGGGACGGCGGAACGGCGCCGTTGTTCACGGAGCCGGGAATTTCTGGAAGCGCGCCCGGGTACATCACGACAACGAGCGCCTCGATCGTCGATCCGCGGACGACGCAGCTGCACGTCGTCAAGCCGAGCGAGCTGGCGACGGCGCCGGGGGTGAGCGCGAGCATCGCGGCGGGGGGAACGGGGCAGACGATGATGTTGGCGAATGGCGCTCCAGGGATCGCGAAGAGCGACGGGTACTACGTCGAGAAATTCGTGGATGCGAGTAGGCGCCAGCATGCGCTCGTGCTGCTCTACGGGCACTTCGGCGGCCCGCCCGCGGCGGTTCAGCACTATGTGGACAACGCGCTCGTCAGCACGACGACGTATTCCTGGCAGAAAACGAATGCCGGGTGGCTGCGCACTGCGTCGCTGACGCGCGCGGTGCAGAAGGGGCAGCTGGTCGGCACGTACAGCACGACGACCACCACCACCACCAAACCCACCACGCCCACCCCGCCGGGGAAGGGCGGAGGCGGGCCGGCGATCCCCGTACGTCTCGAGCATCCGGCGCCGCGCGGTCTGGATCGCGTGCTCGGTCGGGTCGCGTACGCGCTGGCGTTTTCGCTCGCCCCGCAGGACGCGAGCGCGCAGGTCTCTCCCGCATTCGGCGCGTGCGCCCAGGAGTGGCTGCGCTTCGCCGCGGCTGCAGCGATCGTCATCGGCCTCGACTTTGCGATCGCGGACATGCCAGTCGTGTCGACGCTCATCATGTCGCAGTTCGCCGCAGCGCTGGCGCAACTAGGCGCGATGGAGGACGCGTTGCTCAGGTGCGTCCTGGAAAATCAGCCGGGCACCTTCCAGTTCTTTGGGGGCGGCGGCGGCCCGGGTGGGGGAGCGGGCGGCGGCGTCGACAACTCATGCCTCGCGGGATCGTACGCGGCGCACTGCACCACACCCTTCACGCTGTAGCAGGCGATGCGCACGTTCTTTTCGCGGCGCGCGAGTCTGGGTGCGATGGTGATGCTCACGGTCGTCGCGTGCATCGCGCTCGCGACGCCGTGGGCAGAGCCCTTCAGGCGGGCGATTCGTCCCGGGCTTCCGATGTTCGTGGTCGTGCTCGCAACTGTATCCGCTGTTGGACAGCTCGTAGTCGGAACGGTGCAGCTGGTATCGAAGCCAGTTTCCAAATCGGAGCGGTGGCGCACGGCTGCGCTTCCACTCTCGCTCGGAGCGAGCGCGCTCTGCATGGCGTTCGCGTTCCTTCCGCATCCGGAGCGCAGCTCACTACACCTCTTCCCCTTACTCGGCGCCGCACTCTTCGCCGTGGCCGCCGCCGCGCTGCAACGTCGCGCGCGCGAGCGGTCGGACAGATGATCGTCGCCCGCTCGCGCGCGCAGGCTGGCGCGCGGGCGGGTGATGTCCCCCCATGACTGCACTCACTCTCACTCTTCTCACCAGGAGCTTTCGCGCCGGCACGTGCGGCTGTACGGCCACCGTGTCGGTGCTCCGGGGCGCGAGTCTCGCACTCTGGCCGGGCGAGATTGTCGCGCTCGAGGGCGCATGCGGCAGCGGGAAGTCCACGCTGCTGCGCTGTGCCGCGGGGCTACTTCGTCCGGACTCGGGCGATGTGCGCTGGTTGGGGGCGCGCGCGCCGATCACCGACGCAGCTACGTACTTCGGCGCGGCGGCGCATGCGAGGCGCGGCGCGCTCTACGCGCAGCTCGACTCTGCGCTCGCGCACCGCTGCAAAATCGTACTTCTCGACGATGTCGACCTGCTTTGCTCCCTCGAGCAGCGGCTCATCATCGCGCTGCTGCAGCGCTCCACCCTCGCTGGCGCATCCGTGCTCTACGCGGCGAGCGGAGCACTCGGCGCTCCTTCCTTTGCTACGCGCTCGGTCGCCCTCGCGCACGGCGTCATCGTTCAGCGCAGAAAGCGCTCGGCCGCGCGGATCGCGGCGTCGTCTCCCGCCTCGCGCGCGCGCGCGAGTGCGCGTTCGACGTAGGGGCGCAGCTTCCGCTCGCCCCAGTAATAGCCGGTTGCCACCTCGGCGCTCTCGGTGTCGCCTTCGGCGGCGCCCTCGAGCAGCGCAAGCGCTGCGGCCTCATCGTAGCCCGGGTCATCGCGATCCGGGAGCACGAACTTGCGCAGCGGCGTATCCCTGCCGCCGGCATCCTCGTTCACGAACGCTCGAGACATCTCCATTCACTCCTCTGGCGCGACGCAGCCCGCGCGCACTCGCATATTTGCACTGCTCGCTGCCTGTGGCGCCGTTGAATAAGCGCACCGCGCCGCGTAGCTTCTCGCCTTCGCCCACACCGCGCGCCGATCACGCATTCAGGATGAGCATGCAGCTTTACAACACGCTCACCCGCCGCGTCGAGCCATTCGCTCCCGCGGAGGGGAACACCGTCCGGATGTACACGTGCGGCCCCACGGTGTACAACCCTGCCCATCTCGGCAACTTCCGCACCTTCCTGTTCGAGGATCTGCTGCGCCGCGTGCTCCGCCTCAATGGCTGGGACGTCAAGCAGGTCATGAATCTCACCGATGTCGATGACAAGATCATCGCGCGGTCGGTGGCGCTCGGGAAGACGATTCGCGAGGTCACGGAGCCGGTGTCCGAGGTCTTTTTTCGCGACCGCGATTTTCTGCGCATCCAGAAGGCCGAGCTCTATCCGAAGGCGACGGATCACATCCCCGAGATGATCGCGCTCGTCGAGCGGCTGATGGCGCGCGGGCTCGCGTACCAGGCGGAGGATGCGTCGGTGTACTTCGCCATCGCGCGCTTTCCGGGGTATGGCAAACTTTCGCACCTCGACACTCGGCAAATTCGCGCGGGCGCGCGCGTCGCGGCGGATGACTACAACAAGGAAGACGTCCGCGACTTCGCGCTGTGGAAGGCTGCAAAGCCGGAGGACGAACAGACGGGCGCAGCGTGGGATTCTCCGTGGGGACGCGGCCGCCCGGGCTGGCATCTCGAGTGCTCGGCCATGGCGCAGAAATACCTGGGCGACACGCTCGACCTGCACGCGGGCGGTGTCGATCTCATCTTCCCGCATCACGAGGATGAGATCGCGCAGTCCGAGGGCGCGAATGGAGCGCCCTTCGCGCGCATGTGGAGTCACGGCGAGTTCCTGCTCACGGACGGCGCGAAGATGGCGAAGCGCGTCGGCAACGTCGCGAACGTCGAGGATCTGCGCACGCAGGGGATCTCTGCTGCAGCGGTGCGCCACTTCATGTTCTCGGTGCACTATCGCAAGCAGCTGAATCTCGGGGAGGAGTCGCTCGAAGCGTCGGCGAATGCGGTGCGTCGCGTCGGTGACTTCGCGGAGCGGCTTGCCAATGCGACGGCCGGAACCCAGGACATGACGACGATCGCGGCGGAGCTCGAGAAGAACGCGACGGATGCCTTCAACGACGATCTGAACGCCCCCGAGGCGATGGGCGAGCTGTTCGAGTTCATCCGGATGATCAACGCCGAGCTGGATGCGGGCGGGGACGACGCGGCGGGGCTGGAAGCGGCGCGGAAGGCGTTTGCGCTGGTAAATGGGGTGCTCGACATCGTGCCGGAGCCGGCCGAGGTCGATGATGCGCTTGGGGCGTGGGTGGAGGAGCGGCTCGCGGCTCGACGAGAGGCGCGTGCGAGGCGTGATTTTGCCGCTGCGGACGCTATCCGAGGCGAGCTCGACGGGAAAGGAATCGCGATCGAGGACACGCCGCAGGGGACGCGGTGGAAGAAGGTGCGGTAGCACGACATACGCGCTCTTCTTCAACTTGACGGACCCCCTCGATCTTGTTATTCTATGAGTCTTGCGCAAAAACGCCGTGCGCTGATTTGAGCTCACGCTGACGTAGCTCAATTGGCAGAGCACCTGATTTGTAATCAGGCGGTTGCGAGTTCGATTCTCGCCGTCAGCTCTGGTTGGGTACACGGCCTCGTGCTGAGGTTTTCTGAGGCGTCAGAGTCGCTTCGCGAGAAAAAAAGGTGGGGTACCCAAGCGGCCAACGGGAGCAGACTGTAAATCTGCCGGCTAACGCCTACGAAGGTTCGAATCCTTCCCCCACCATCGGATCGGTGGTCGAACGGATGCAGAAGTGGCGCGGCAGGAGCGACGGCAGTAGCGACGGCAGGAGCGACGGATGTTCGGCGGCGAGGAAAGAAGAGAGTCGGCGCGAAAAGGTTTTAGTTCTCTCGCGGGAGTAGCTCAGTTGGTAGAGCGCAAGCCTTCCAAGCTTGATGTCGCGGGTTCGAGCCCCGTCTCCCGCTTGCCGAGATGCATGGTGAGTACGTGGACGGCGATGGTGATGTACGAACGAGCAGGGACATCGCTCGCGTAGCTCAGTTGGTAGAGCACACCCTTGGTAAGGGTGAGGTCACCGGTTCGATCCCGGTCGCGAGCTTGATGGCGGTACGCGCTGCACATGGTCGTGATATGGGATCACGAAAATGGTTGGTCGCGAGAATCACACAGACGAGAGCGAGTGATGGCTAAGGCGAAATTTGAGCGGACGAAGCCGCACGTAAACGTTGGGACGATCGGCCACGTCGATCATGGCAAGACGACGCTGACGGCGGCGATCACGCTGATTCAGTCG
>JALYSW010000263.1 GCA_030854615.1 Gemmatimonadota bacterium | reverse complement strand
TGATGAAGAAGAGCCAGTTTTCAGAAGAGCAGATCATCGGCGTGCTGCACGAATGGAGTGCCGGTGCGAAGGTAGCGGAGCTGATCCGCCGACATGGGGTGACGGAGCAAACGCTGTATCGATGGCGTAAGAAGTACGGCGGGCTGCAGGTCAGTGAAATGAAGCGGTTGCGCACGCTCGAGGAAGAGAATCGCCAGCTCAAACGGTTGGTCGCGGATCAGGCGCTCAATCTTCAGGTCGTGAAGGACCTGTTGGGAAAAAAGTGGTGACGCCCGTGCAGCGGCGAGCGGCCGTCACTGATGCGATGATGACCGCCGGGATCTCGGAACGCCAAGCGTGTCGGTTCGCCGGATTCGCACGGTCGAGTCAGCGGTATCCAACGCGTCGCCCACCACGGAGCGAGCTGCGCGCACGGTTGCAGTCGCTGGCCGTGCTCCGACCGCGTTGGGGCTATCGGCGGTTGCATCTGTTGCTTCGTCGCGAGGGGTACGTGGTCAACCGCAAGCTCGTGCAGCGTCTCTATCGCGAGGAGGGGTTGAGCGTGCGCCGCCGGAAGCGCAAGCGCGTGGCGGTGGCTCGCAGCCCGATGCGCGCACCCGCTGGTCCGAATGAACGGTGGAGCATGGACTTCGTGAGTGACGCCTTGGGCGATGGCCGGAAGTTTCGCGCCTTGACGATCGTGGATGACTTCACTCGGGAAAGCCCAGCGATCGAAGTCGAGTTCTCGGTGAGCGGGGAGCGAGTCGCGCGAGTGCTGGAGCGGCTCGCCACCACGCGTGGGCTTCCCCACACCATTGTCTGTGACAACGGACCAGAATTTCAGAGTCTCGCCCTGGATCAATGGGCGCACCGACGCTCCGTCACCTTGCACTTCATCGAGCCCGGTCGGCCCGTGCAAAACGCATTTGCCGAGAGCTTCAACGGGCGACTCCGTGACGAATGCCTGAACGAGAGCTGGTTCGTCAGCTTGCCCGACGCGCAACACACGATCGAAGCGTGGCGGATTGACTACAATGAGATTCGACCGCACAGCGGCCTCGCGAACCAAACCCCCGCAGCATTTGCGGAGTTGACGCGCATCGCTACACCTTCACTCACGCAACCACCGGACTGACACAACATCTGGAACAGAGTTGGGGGTCACGTCACGATGACTGCCTTATCGCTGGAGAGATATGCGAATAAGAGATGTTGCGCTAGCTAGTAACCAATCCGCACGTTCGGACACCGTATACCTCTCATGGGTACGCATTCGGACATTGCGATTGTTCCCGCTTCAGGTTCCCTTCACATGTCTGCCGCGTTGCCCCAATAGTGACACTGAAGTGCGGTCTTGATCTCTCTATCGCGCCACGTCTCCCGGTTCAGCCTTGTCTCGCCTTCTCGAATGCACGAGTCCTGAGTGCCTTCTCGGGTAGTCAGCTTCGTCACTTCAAAATCCAGCGTTTCCGCGGAAATGAAAGAGCCCTTCGCTTCTTGATTTTCTCTCTCAGATCCGTCAACCCTGTTCAGCGCGGCCCGCTCCCCGGGAGTTAAGGGTTGCGGCATGGCATCTCTCTTGAGCCCAACTGCGCACCGACACTATCTACTGTCGAAATTTCAGTTGCGCGATTCCGCTTCGTGATGGTACCGTGTTTCAGCGACGAAGACGCAGTTCTCGCTCATTAGGGTACGTTCGCCGCTGGCAGATTTATCTATTCGGAGCGGGTCCCAACATGACATTCAGTCCTATTGATCGTTGGGTCGAGCTAAGCTTCGCACTCGCGTTCGTTGGCCTCGCCTTGTGGTTTCTTATATCGAGACCTCGGAGGGCTAAGCGCGCTGCTGCATCAGCATTGATTGTCGTCTTACCGCTAACCGCCGTGTTTCGAAACGGTCATACAACAACTCAGGCAGGTCATCTGCTCTTGATTGGCGAAGGGGTCGCGACAGCATTGGCCTGTATTCTTCTCGCATTGGATGCACGATCCGCTCGCAGTCGACAGTTTCTTTAGGCCAATACGGTTTTTAACCGAACGCTGCGAGCTGCTTTGATTGAGGCAGGTGCAAGTGAGGAGGATGCCAGTGTGAGCAAATCGACGAAACGGACGATACTGCAGCTTATTTAGCTGAGGTGGGAATAAACGAAGAGAGCGGTCGATTTATGGTCGCTCTTTTTGTATTCCCGTCGGCGTGCTCCCGAAAGGCTGCCTGAAACTGGAATGGTTCATTGAACACACTGCATGCTATTGCTCACTGTCGTGATAGTGGAGGTCTAAGAAACTCGCCTCGCACCTCACCCCTTGGCCGGCGCAACCCTACGCCCTCGGAAATATTTTGGCGAGGCTACGACGTCTGAGACACCCAGAGAAATACGCGACTTAGTCCGTACGCATGGGAAGCAGCCTCAGTCGTGTCGACGGCCTTAATACGCCGCGCTGGCACTTGACTCAGTCCTGTCTTCAGGACACTATGAGCAGAGTCTCATCCAAGACTCTGGAGGAAGCGTGTCGAACCAGTTGCCGCTCGTGAAAGGAACTCTCGACGCTCTCGTGCTTCGGGCCCTCGCATGGGCCCCAATGCACGGCTTTGAGATTACCTCGTGGCTCGAAGATCGAACTGGCGGCGCACTCGGCATCGATGATAGTGCGCTCTATCAAGCTCTGCACCGAATGGAAGAGCGTGGATGGGTTAATACCGAATGGGGCATTACAGAGAACAACCGTCGCGCGCGATATTATTCCCTTACGCGCTCTGGTGTCGCGCACCTTGCCGCCGAGACGAAGCGATGGGTGCGTTACGCTGAGATCGTGACTACGGTGCTCACGGCGAAAACGAAATCCTCAGAGGCGTAGCATGTTATCGAGGCTTCCGCCACGTGCACGGCGGCTATTTCGGCTCGCCCTTCTACGCCCTAGCACAGCGCGAGATGAGATGGATGAAGAAATTCTCTTCCACCTCAATGCCCGAACCGAACAACTCGTAAGGCAGGGGCTTTCTCCCGAGCAAGCTCGCCTCGAAGCGTCGCGTCGGTTTGGCTCGCTTGTCCAAGCGCGAGAGGGCCTACATCGCTCGACAACGCGTCGCGAGAAGCAGCTCCGCATTCGTCAGGTAGCGGACATCATTCGGCAAGATGTTCGCATCGCTTTCCGCGGCCTCCGGCGCTCCCCCGGCTTCGTCGCAGTCGCCGTACTCTGTCTCGCACTTGGCATCGGCGCCAATGCCGCGATCTATTCTGTAATAAACGCTGTCCTTTTCCGCCCGCTGCCTTTTGCGGAGCCTTCGCGTCTCGTGCGGATTTGGCCGAACGGGGCTGTACCCCCTGGGGTGTACGACATCGTGCGCAAGGAGAGCCGATCGTTCGACGGCCTCGCAGGTTATGTCGACGGTCATAAGGTAAGCGTCAACACCGGGTCCAGTGCGCCGATGCGATATGTCGCGGCGGACGTAACTGCGAATCTCTTCGACGTTCTCGGTGTTCGTGCGACGCTCGGCCGCACCTTCTTGCCAGGCGACAACCTCCCGGGCCGGAACGATATCGTAATTCTGAGTCATTCAGTATGGCGCGAGCATTTTGGAGCTGACCCTCGAATCCTCGGGAGCTCTATCACCATCGATGGCATCGCCCATAGTGTCGTAGGCGTAATGCCCGTCGAGTTTCGGTTTCCATCGGCGGATGTTGACGTCTGGACTCCCTCGGCCGTTGTACCCGCCGACCCGTCGTTCTGGTGGGGTACACCGCTTCGTCTCGTAGGACGCCTCAAGGCGGGCATCTCAACGACCCAGGCGCATGCCGAGGCCGCGATCGTCTTTGCGCGCGCTAGGGGCGCGTTCCCGATGAAGATGGGTGACGACTGGGGTAAGAATGTCGATGTCGTATCGCTACGGGAATCTCTTGTGGGCGAATCCCGACCTACCCTTCTTCTCCTTTTCGCCGCCGTCGGTTTGGTCTTGATGATTGCCTGCGTCAATGTTGCAATTCTATACGTCGATCGTTCCACGGCGCGCGAACATGAGATTGCCGTCCGCGCGGCGCTCGGCGCGGGCCGAATACGGGTGGTCGCGCAAGTGCTCACCGAGAGCGTTATCGTCGCGATGCTCGGCGCGACAGCCGGGCTATTACTCGCGACAACAGGCGTGCACGTGTTGGTTGCGATGCTTCCTGCCGATACGCCTCGCGCCGAAGAAATTGCCGTGGACGGACACGTGCTCGCGTTCACACTCGCGCTGGCCCTACTGAGCGCGCTCCTCTTTGGCATGCTCCCCGTTCGTCGAGCTACGCGGCTCGATGTGCAGTCGACGTTGCGATCCGGTGGACGCCACGGCAGTTCGCCGCGTCGACTGCGCGCCACTCGGATGCTGGCCATGGGACAGGTGGCGCTGGCTGTGGTAATTGTCACTGCGGCGGGGCTACTGATAAAGAGCTTCTGGCGTTTGCACAAAGTGGATCTCGGGTTTGATTCGTATCACGTGCTTTCGACGGACGTACCCCTGCCGAGCTTCGAAAGCGATACATTAGCCCGCGCGCCAGCATTCTATGATGCCCTCCTCACGCGCGCTCGAATTATTCCGGGTGTCCAAGTTGCCGCTGCCGCGAGCGCGATGCCTTTTGGCGCGTCCGCCTACCCAGCCGCGATGGAGGTGGAAGCGCACCAGACACCTGTTGGTGGCTCGCCACTGCAACCGATTCGCACGACGGTCACGCCCGACTACTTTCGAGCGCTCTCCATTCCACTGCTGCGGGGCCGTTCGTTTACCGACACCGACCGTGCGGGCGCTCCTGCGGTCGCAATCATTGATGCGTCGGCGGCGACGATTTTGTGGCCAAATCAGGACGCGCTTGGACAGCGCATTCGATACGTCTGGGATAAGAGTTGGTTTACTATCGTGGGCATCGTCGGCGACGTGAAACGAGATAGTCTCAGTGGCGTATCGCAACCGTCTGTCTATCTCCCCATGGCCCAGAGCTTCGCGCAGGAAATGTCGGTCGTCGTCCGTGTCTCCAGCGATGCAGATATAGCGAACATCTCGCGAGCTTTACGAACTTCGGTTGCCGAGGTCGATAAGACCGTTCCCGTGACCGACGTACGGCTGCTCGACCATCAGGTCACAGAATCAGCGGCGCATGCACGCTTCTCCGCAACGCTGCTCGTTCTATTCGCTTCCATCGCACTCTTACTCGGGGCCGCTGGCATTTACGGCGTGACTACTGCGACTGTCACTCGCCGTACCCGAGAAATCGGTGTACGCATGGCGCTCGGCGCGAGTTCGAACGAAGTGATGCAAATGGTCCTGAAGGAAGTTGCGAGCTTCGTTCTTGTGGGCGTGCTCCTGGGCGTTGCAGGCGCGATCGCCGCTGGGAGATTATTGCGCGGGATGTTGTTTGGCGTAGGGGCTTTAGATCTGCCGGTACTCTCCGCAGTAGCTTGTCTACTCGCCGCCGTCGCGTTGCTTGCCGCTTTTGTGCCTGCGAGAAAAGCATCGCAAGTCCATCCCGTTTCCGCAATGCGGGCGGAGTAGCCCCCGCGAACTTTACTCACGACGGAGCTCAGTGGCCGTCGAGCTACTGCTCAGGGTGACGAACCTCCGAAATTATCGTGTCGCCGAGCAATCCGATTCGCCGTTGGCGAACGCTATCGGCGCCCACTTTCAAAAATGATAAATAGGCGCGGTCATCGTCAGCGAGATACAGGAGCGCTGCTGCGCCGGTCTTGCGGTCGAGAAACCTCAGATGTGCACCCCCGTCGGCATCGGCAACGAGTGTAATGCGCTCTGTGTTGCATGGATCGCTCGTACACCGTGGCGCGTCGAGGCCCAAAACCATGTTGCCCCGACCGTTGAGGCCGACGCCGAACCTTTCCACGCCCGATGTATCCCGAATGACCAATCCCGAACTAGGCGAGGCTCTATCGAAATTGTCAATCACCGGTGCTCCGACGATAATGCGGGCTCTCCCGGCTTGATCCTCAACGATGAGTTGTTTAGTTCGCAAAACTGACGACACTCGCGGTGTTCCTGAAAGTGCCGTTAGGACAGCAATCATTGCGCCCGCTCCACAAACGACGATCACTGCGTGTAGTCTGTGGAGCCGCCGTTCGAGATGCATCACTCTGCTCTGCAGATCGTCGAGTCCAGACATCTGGGTTTCTCCTGCTGATTAATCGGACAGCATGGTCGCCGAGAAGAGAACTCCGCGATCGCAGCATCGGCGAGGGCGGGGCGCGAGGGAGATTAGATGTGTTTCCGCAATTCAGCTAGGTGGTCAGTCAATATCCACCGTACCTACTTCAACCACCCTCGCGCTGCGGAAGCTCCAGTTTGTCGTCTCGAGGATCGATCGTTCCCGCAGTGACGTGTTCGCTATAAGCGATCCAGCGTTTCAGTGCAGCAAGTAAGGCTCGCGGTCCGCTCTGAAAAATGAAGTCGGAGTACAAACCGTCGGGAGTTGTTGGCTCCGCTCAAAGACGTTCAGCGCATCCTTGAGAACAACAAGCGCGTGACGGATAACGGAGACCCGGACTCCGGGTAGGTCATCGGGGTGTCTTGCCACAGCGGTATGGAAGTCCAGGTGAGCCAGCCGTTTGTTCCGATGTACTCGCATCGGATCACGAATGCGGCTTGATCGCCCACTGCACACCTCCAGGACGATTTGGCGAGTAGACATGTCGAGAAAAAAACAATCAGCCGTCGATGGGTAGACCGGCAACTCTTCCCTTCACCCCGTCGACAGGCTCGCGGTTCGCACGAGCATACGCATGATGCTCTCGGCGCCGCTCGCGTCTGGTCGATACGCTGCGGCGACGAAGGCGACCGTCAGCTTCATCCGCTTGTTTGCTGGCCCGCTTATCCTGCTCGCTCATCGCGCATTGGACTCTCGGCTACCCACGGCTTGTGCCCAAGCGCGCAAAAGCGCTCGATCGTCGGCTGAGAGTCGCGCGTCGGGGTGTAGAGGAAAATAGATCGACGGTGGCATCTCGCCCTCTGCGACTTCATTCCCGCTCTTCTTCAACTTCTTGAGCTGTTGCTCCGTGGTGTAGCGATTCCAGGTCGAGAAGTTCAGCTCCTCGCGACCATCATGCACATCGTGCGCGACCAGCCACGAGACCGGAGCGATCCGACTATACCAGGGCCAGACGGTCTCATTGGAGTGACAGTCGTAGCATGCCCGCCGCAGGACAGAACGCACTTGCGCAGTAGCTGGAATCTCTGTTTCAACCGGCGGGTTCGTTCGATCCACCGGTACAAGCTGCACCGCTCCGAGCACGATGATCAGCACGACCACTACCCATTTCACAACGCGTCTGATGTGTGTCATCGGTGTCCTCCCTTCTCTGCTGCAGTGTCGCCCGCCCAACGTCCTGCCGCTCAGTGGATCGCGGCGCCGACGTGGCCTGGGACTTACGTGAGTCCTCGTGTAGCGCTCCGACGCCATACCGGGCTTTCACTTGGCGCGCGCGACTCCTTACGCGCGCGCATTAGTGTTGCACGCCGGCGAGCTCGAACAGGCGGACGGCGCGTTGCCAGCCTCGCTGTCGGCAAGCAGATAGTCGATCACGTCGGTCGCGGTGTAGCCATCGCGACCCCGCAGTAGCGCGGCGACGGACGAGATATCATCGCCACTCGTGATCAACGGCAACTCGTCGCCCTCTTCCCTGCGCTGCGGGTATCCGACGTTCGCCGTCAGACCATTACACAAACACCGGCGTCCGACGGTGTCTGCGATGTCCCCTCCCTTCGCGACATAGGCGTCTACCGGCTCCGCGGGACAGCGGTAACCGATCTTGCCGGTCTCGGTCCGATAGGCGGTGCGGAGGTACCCAAGATCGCACACGCGTGTGCGCTCATCATTCTGCAGCGCCAGGCCGTCGACTTCGACGACCTTGAATGGGTACCCGGTGGGCGAGGCGCGTGGATCGGTGCGGATGCGTACTTTCTCCGCGGCGACGGCGGCCAGCACGTCGCGCTTGAGCTCCGGCGCCAACCCCGACTCATCGCAATACGCGAACAGCGTTCCCACCTGCACTCCCGCCGCACCGGAGGCGTGCGCGACGCGCAGCCCTTCTGCGGATCCAGTGCCGCCCGCGAGCCAGAACGGAAGCCCGAGCTCGCGCATCTTCGCGAGATCGACGACGTCGCGGTCGCCATAGATCGGCTCACCGTCGTCGTTGAAGCGCGGCTCCCCTCGGGGCGGCGCATTGTGCCCGCCAGCGGTTGGACCTTCCACCACGAAGCCGTCCACGCGTCCGTTGGCTTTCTTCGCCAGTGTCGCGGCGAGCGAGTTCGCCGAAACGATAGGAAGGAATCGCGGACGCGTCAGCTCCGCGCTCGGCGTCCAGTGCTCGCGTGGGTCGAAGGTGAGAAACTCGGGCGCGGACTCGGCCGGACCATCGACGTCGAGCTTGATGCGAGCCGGCTGGTGCTGCGCGAACGCGTCCAGCGCACCGGGGATCTCGCGCGGGATGCCGGCGCCCATGAGCACGTAGTCCACGCCCGCGAGCATCGCCCCATACAGCGATGCGAGATTCGGCATCTGCAACTTGGTCAGCAGGTTGATGCCGACCACTCCCTCGTGTCCCTCCTTGGCGAGCCAGACCTCGACGAAGTTCGCCAGCATGGTCACCTGCTGACGCGCTGTGCTCACCACCTGCTTGTACATCGGCAACATCTTGTACGGCGCATCCGTCGCGCGGCCGTTCGGCTGGAAGTAGCGATGCAGCACCGACGCGCTCAGCGCGGGAATCGGAAAGTGCTCCATCGCGCGGCGCATGTGGCCGCCGGCGTCACCGTCCTGGAGCCGGCGGACAAGCATCGTATCGACTGCCGTTCCAGAGACGACGCCAAGCTGTCCAAGTCGCGACACCGCGCGCGCGAGCGTCCAGTTGGAAACACCGACGCCCATCCCGCCCTGGATGATCACGGGATTCGCGGCGACGCCTGTACTGCAGAGTGTAAGGCTCATGAGTCGGAGGCTAACGTTCGGCGGCGGGAGAGCCCATCGCCGTCTTGATGTGATGCTGCAGGAGTGAGTACATCCGTGCTCGTGGAGAGTGGAGAATGCCACTGATCGTGTCGAAGACACCCAGCACCAGTACGATCATATGGATCAGGTTAAATCAGGCGCATCGTCTCGTTGGTGTTCAACGCATGAAGATCGCGCCCGCGCCGCGGGCGACTTTGTAATCTCGCTACGGCGCCGCCCCTTTCACGTGACGGTTGTCGCACGGACATCGCACCTCGGCGCGCCATCCTCTAATGACGTCTCCCGACTGCTCATGGTATCATACCCGCCTCAGCAGATCGCGCACGGGGCGCCAGTCGCCGTCGAGACGCCACGCGATCCGGCCGCGTTCGTTCAAGATCATCACGGTTCCACTGTGTTCGATGTCGCCCGTGGTCTCGTTGCGTGTGTGGCCGATGCCGAGTGCGTCGAGCGCCTGCACGACCTCGACGACGCTGCCCGAGAGCACGCGGTCGCGCGGTGACAGCTCCCAGGCTTCAGCGATGGATGGCAACCGGTCCGGCGTATCGCGCCACGGATCCAACGTGATAACTACGAGCGGTACATCGAGTCGGTTGGCCGCACGTCGCGCACTCTGGAGGTCATGCACGACCGTGGGACAGAGGGTCGTGCAGTGGCCAAACGCAAAGGTGAGCAGCACGGTCTGTCCGCGAAAATCCGCGAATGAGATGCGCCGCCCGTGCTGATCGGTGAGCAGAACTGCTGGCGCGTCGACGTCGAGACGCCGCGCAATGCCAGGCGTCGTGGCCACCTGCGACCGACCGACCGCCGACGCGCGCGCCGCTCGTGCGCCAAGCAATGAGATTCCCGCGAGCGCGAGCGCTACCGTCGCCGCGGTGGCGAGCCGCCAAGCTGGCCGCGCCAGCACGAGCCGGAGATCCCTCCTCACGGACCCTCCCCACACGACGAACAGCACCGACACCATGCCGAGTGGCTCGCCGATGAGCAGAATCCATCCACCGGCATCCGGGAGGCCTCCGTGCGCCGATCCGAAACAGGCCGCACGCGTCCGTTCAAGCCACTCGGGCTCAGCCGCGCCCACCGGCCAAAGCGCGAGCGCCCACCACGCTGCGGTGATCACGAGGATCGCCAGCAGCGCGCCGAGCGCCACACCAGGCCGGCCGGTACGCGGCCTGACTACCCGATTTTCCACAGGAAACTGAGAAGCTTCCAATTGGTGAAGTAGTACAGCATGAACGCAAGGAAGAACACGCCGACGAGCACCATCGTGCCGGGCGTCGGCCCCCAGCGCCCATGACCGGGCGCGTGCAACTGCTCGTTCAGCTCATCGGCGTTCGCCGGATACGTCGGCGGGTTCGTGAGGCCCTGCGGGATTCCGGCGACGCTCACGCCGCGCGGGAAGGACGTCACGGGTTCGCCAAAGAACACCGACTTCACCGCGATGAGAATGAACGAGAACGCACCCGTCACCGCGATGATCCCACCAATCCCGATCATGGCGAGGAAGAGATCGACCGCCGGGTTGAAGGGTACGTCGAAAGGTGCCTGTGAAAACGAGATGTCCCAGTGCCGGCGTGGGACGCCAAAGGCGCCGGCGAAGGTCATCCCGAACTCCACGAGCAACATGCCACCGGCGAAAATGTATGGCTGCACCTTCGCCAGCTTCCAGAACGCGACCTTGCGCTGAAAGATGAGCGGAAGGAGATAGTACGTCGCTCCCATGAACGCCATCGCGGTGCCGCTCACCACGGTCGCGTGGAAGTGACCCGGAATGCGCAGCGTGTTGTGCGCGATGATGTTGATCTGCTCCGTGCCGATCGTGACCCCGGTGATTCCACCGAAGAAGCCGAACACCACCACCGACAGGATGAGCGCCGAGAACCCAGGATCGCCCCACGGTGCCTTGCGCAGCCATCCGAAGAGACCATCGGTATACCCGCGCAGCCTCATTCCCAACTCCATTCCCGCCGGCACCGTGAATCCGTGCACCATCGAGGCGAGCACCGCCATGTACATGAAGTACGATGTGTTCACGATCTTCCACGCCGAGCCGAATCCCGGATCGACGAGCAGGTGGTGCGCCGAGGCCATTGAGATGAACAGGATGTAGAGCACGAAGGCCGAGCGACTCACCTTCTCGTTGAGCACGACCGCGCCAACGGTGAGCGCGCCGAGCATGTACCAGATGGCGACCATGGCCGCGACGTTGATCTGCTGCGCCGAATGACCGAGCGCCCACCAGAGCAGCCGGTAAATCTGCGGGTTGACGCTGGAGATGATTCCCACCGACCAGAGAAAAGTCGGGATGTACACCATCGCGCCGTGCAGCAAGGTGATCACGGCGATGATCGCGGCCGTCATCGCCCCGTACACGACGAGCGGCATCGACCCCGAATACGTCTTCTCGCGTTTGGCGATGGTCACCGTGGCGAAGAATTGTCCGACGACTCCGAGCGCGCCGACCGCGAAGAAGATGATCCCGAGATAGAACAGCGGGTGCGCCTTGAGCGGCGGATAGGAGGTGTAGAGCACGTCCGCCCTGCCGCTCCATTGCATCGCCTCCACCATCAACGAGCCAATGAGCATCAACCAGAAATTGAACCATCCGTATCGCGGTGCGGCCGGTCGAGCGTTGAGCAACACCGTGCTGCAGAACCAGAGTACACCCATCTCGAAAAAAATGATGAAAAAGATCAGCATGTTCATGCCGTGCACGCCGAGAATGCGGTAGTACCAGACCGCCGGGAGCAGATGCACGGCTTGCCAGCGCGTGAGCGCGAGCAGGAGTGCGCCGGTCGCCCCGATGAGCAACGCGACGATGGACACGACCACGTTCACCTTGATCAGACGCTCGGCTTGCAGGTGGATCTTGCGTGCCGTCGCGGGACAGGTGCGATAGGCGAGGATGGAGGGGGCGGAGTATCCGGGGAGGCTCGCAGAACTCATGGGGCACCTCTATCGGCGATGCTCGCTCCTGGGTTGTCCGCAACCGAGCGCCCGGTGGAGTCGACGACGATGATGCGGCCGACCATCGTGTGGTGGCCGATGCCACAGAACTCGTTGCAGATGATCCGGAAGTCGCCTGCCGCCGTGGGCGTCACGCGCAGCGCGTAGTCGAAGCTCGGCACGACGGCGAAATTGATGTTGAGGGGATAGAGCGAGAAGCCGTGGTTCATGTCGAGCGAGGAGAGGTGGAGCATGTACTGCTTGCCCTGCTCGAGCTTGAGGATCGGATACCACTGGTAGGTGAGGCCGACGAGATAGACATCGGCTCCCGGCGGCGGTTGCACGATAGGCAGACCGCGGTCCATGCCGACCTTGTAGCGATTCGCGAAGGCGACGGTGCGCGCGTAGTACGCTCTTGGCTCAACTCGCGTGCGCACGCCGGATGGGTTCTGCCCGCCCTTCCAATGCCAGAGCGGCATCATGGCGAAGAGCACGATGCACCAACCGAACGCGATCGATACCCAAACCTTCTCTGACTTGTGCACAGGCATCCACCAAATGCCAGGCGGCGCATCGAGCCCGGTATGGACTTTCGTGAGCATCGGACCTCTCAGGGAAGGGTGTCTTTCGGCATCGACAGGATCTCCCACATGCCCCACGCGGTGAACACGCCGAGCATGATGACTACGCCGAGGATGAGCAGCAGATACATGTTGTCGAACAGGCGCTGGCCGAGCGGCAACTTCTCGGATGTATCGGTCACATCAGGAGGCGAGGGGTCCATGCGACGTCCTTTGGTTCGAGTGACGAGCGGAACGGATCACTTGGCGCGCCGCGGCGGTCGCGCGCGGGTTGTCACCGAGCAGGTCGGCGACGGTCGTCGTCGCGAAGAACGTCTCGACGCCGGTTGCGACCTTCGACCAGCGCGCGTGGGCGGTACAGGGGTGAGCGTCGCCACAGGTGGGCCGCCCGACGAGACAGCGACGCTCGCCGATCGGCTCGAAGGGGGCGACGATGCGCGCGAGTGCGAGTTTCTCGGGTGCGAGCGAAAGCTGAAAGCCGCCCTTGGGCCCTCGTCCGGAGCGGAGCACGCCGGCGCGGACGAGGAGATGGAGCGTCTTCGAGAGGTAGTTGCGCGGACAGCGGAGGACCGTCGCGATCTCGTCGACGCGCACCGGCCCGTCATCTGCACTCCCCGCGATGCAGAGGACCGCATTAATGGCTTGTTGGGCGGTGCTGGACAGCCACATCGGAAAAGAGCTCCTTGAAGACGTTCTGGCGAATATCATGTCGATATGATAAACTAAGCGCAAGGCCGACTTTTCATGAGACTCCTGCAACGCGGCATTCGCCGCACCCTCACTGCACTCGACGCCGCGGCCACGCGCCTCTATCGCTGGCCCTGGAACCCGCTCCATCAAAGCGGGACCGTGGCCGTTGTCATGCTCCTGGTGCTCATCGGGACGGGTTTCTTTCTGCTCCTGTTCTACCGAGTCGGCGCGCCCGCCGCCTCCGTCGCGCACCTCGCGGCCGATCCCTGGCTCGGCGCATGGATACGGAGCCTCCACCGATATTCCTCCGACCTCTTCGTCATCGCGGCCGTGCTTCATCTGCTGCGGATGTTTGCGCAGGGCAGAAGTTGGGGACCGCGGACGCTGGCGTGGGTATCCGGGTTGTCGCTACTCGGCGCTGGGCTCATTTGCGCGTGGACCGGCTTCGTCATGGCGTGGGATACGTTCGGCGAGCGACTCGCGCGCGAAGGCGGACGGATGCTCGACGTGGTTCCGATCTTCTCGGAGCCGCTCAGCCGGATCTTCGCGGGTGATGGGCCGGTGCCGAGCGCGTTCTTCTTCGTAAATCTCTTCGTTCACATCAGTCTGCCGCTGGGGATGGGAGCACTCCTCTGGTTGCACGTGTCGAAACTCGCGCGCCCTACCCTGCTGCCGCCGAAACGCGTCTCCTGGTCGATCGTCGGCGCGTTGACCGTGGTCGCGGTGTTGCTGCCGGCAACGCTCGGCGCACCCGCGAACGCATTTCATCTCGCTCCCGTGACGCCGATCGACGTCGTGGTGGCGTGGTGGCTGCCACTCTCAGAGCGCCTGACTCCGGGGGCGGCGTGGGCTATTACGCTCACGGGTACGCTCGCACTGTTCCTCGTCCCGCGGTGGACGCGCCGGCCGCGGGTAGCGAGTTTGAGGCCGAGCGTGGTCGATCCGCGACTATGCACGGGATGCAATCAGTGCCCGCAGGACTGTCCGTGGGAAGCCATCACGATGGTCGAGCGAGACGATGACCGACCGACACTGGTGGCGCTCGTCAATCCCGCGCTTTGCGTGAGCTGCGGTATCTGCGCCGGATCGTGCCCGCCGATGGGCGTCGGTCCCCCGGGTCGCACCGGACGAGATCAACTCGCGGCGCTGCGAGACGACGTGCTTCCCGTGCTTGGTCACGCGGCGAGCATGCCGCTCGTCGCGGTGTGTTGCGCGCAGGCGCCAGCATCGCACATCGCGCGACTTCGGGAGCGCGGCGCGTACGTGCACGTGGTCTCGTGCGTCGGCAATCTCCACTCGTCGGTCATCGAGCGATTCGTGCGCGAGGGCGCGCCGGGCGTGCTCGTGTGCGGGTGCCCACCTCGGGACTGCGTGAGTCGTGAAGGCCCGAAGTGGCTCAGCGAGCGTCTGTACAACGATCGCGAAGCCGAGCTCCAGCATCGGGTGGATCGGCGGCGCGTGCGTATCGCCACGCTCGCGCCGGGCGACCTGCGCGGCACGATCGCAGCATGTGAGGCGTTCGAGCGTGACCTGGCGTTGTTGGTTCAACCAGTCCGCGCGTCGGACGCCGTCCCGGACCTCGTGTGCGATCCGGTTCCACTCGACGAGGTGCCGTCGTGATCCGCGCAGCGACGCTCGCGCGCGGAGTGGTGGCGGGCGTCGCAACAGCCGCCGCGCTCGTCGGCATGGCATGGGCGTCCGCTGTTCCGATGAGCTACCATCGCGCCGATTCAGCGCGGCTCCGCCTCTCGTGGAGCGCACGGCCCGAGCGGATCGAAGTGTGCCGACCGCTATCGGCCGAGGAGCTTGCGAGCCGGGAGGAGCACATGCGCGAACGCGTCCAATGCGACGGTCGGTCCGCGACCTATGCGCTGAGCGTCGAGAGTGATGGGCGGCGCGTCGGGGAGGCCATCGTGCGCGGCGCCGGCCTCCGCCACGATCGACCAATGTATCTCTTGCGCGACTTCGACCTCTCGCCTGGCACGCACCGACTTCGCGTCACGCTTACGCGGCGAGAAAAAACAGACGACGACGCGGGCGCGTTCGCGCCCGTGGTTTCTGCCGCCGATGATTCCGGGATATTTGCGGGGCGAGCCGAGCGCGAGGCCGAGGAGCACGCGCGGCGCGCACGTTCCGCGATCCCACCGCGCCTCGTGCTCGACACCATCGTGTCGCTCGCACCCCGTGGCGTCACGATCGTTACCTTCGACCCGGAGCGCCGGGTGCTGTCGCTGCTCGGCGAAGGGGGCCGTCATTAAACAATAGCAATGAACGCGACAACGCCGGCCACAGCGAGCGCGCCATTGTAGCATCGAACGCGGTACCGACTGTGCTGTGAGCCCCCATTCGTGAGACACGTTGGGTTGGTCTTTATGCGGGTGTGAGCACCTCTGCTCGATACTGCAGGGGCGAGCGATAGCCAAGTGCGGAGTGGGGTGCGATTGCGTTGTAGTCGGTGATCCATACCGCGATCGCCTCGAGGACCGTGGCCGCATCGCAACGGTCGGCGCCACTCGCGTAATCGCGCTTGAGCGTGTTGACGAACGCCTCGGCCATGCCGTTCGACTCCGGACTCGCCCTCGGCGTCGTTATCGGCACCAGATGCAGCCGCTCGGCCGTACAGATCGTCTCGAGCGCCGTATAAATCGAGCCGTTGTCGGTGAGCCACTGCAGCGGCGCCGTCGGTCGCTGCCCAGGTCCGAAGCGCGCCGCCACCGCCTGGTGCATCAGCTGCTGGATATCTGCCGCGCAGAGTGTCCGCGCGACCGCTACCCACGCTAGGCATTCGCGATCATGACAATCGAGCGCGAACGCGAGCTGCACGGTCTCGCCATTCCAGCACGCCAGCTCCAAGGCATCGCTGCACCACCGTTCGTTCGACACCGCCCGTTGGATCCGTCCCGTGTGGGCGCGACCGGTCCGCCGACGCGCGCGTTGCGGCAGCGTCCACCCCGCCAGTTCCATGACCCGCCGAATCCGCTTCAGATTGTACTGGGTCGCGTAGGCTCGATTGACGAGCGCCTGCACACGGCGTGCACCGTACGTCGCCCGCGTTCGGATCGCCTCGCGCACCTGCGCCGTCACCACGCGATCGTCTGCCTTGGCGTAGCGGTGCCCGCGCGGCGTCCCGGGACGATAGGCGGTCGCGCGCCCGATGCCGAGCACGCGACAGATCACGGCGACCTTACGGCTCGTCATCGTTTGGACACGCCGTACCAACGCGGCTTTTTTTTGACCTCGTCGCGCGCGGCCTGGAGAATTTCCACCTCCATCGCCTTCTTTCCGACCAGGCGCTCGAGTTCCCGCACGCGTTGGAGCGCCACGCGCAACTCACTCGCTGGGACCACGTCCTCGTTCGCCGCTACCGCGGTCGTACTCCCGCGCTCGATCAAATGCTTCCACCGCCGCACGACCGATTGATCGATCTGGACCTCGCGGCTCAACTCCGCAATCGTGAGTTCCCCCCGATCGATCCGGGCGAGTTGCTCCCGCTTAAACTCGGCACTGAACCGCCGCCGTCCATCCGATCCCCGCTGCTGTGGTGCCATTGGACTGTCCTCCTCTGAGAAGTGATACTACTCTTCCCAGAGTGCCTCGTCCAATCGGGGTACACAGC
>JALYSW010000262.1 GCA_030854615.1 Gemmatimonadota bacterium | reverse complement strand
GTTCGAGTCCCGCCTTGGGCACTTCGTTCGGAGCATCTTCGATGGAATTCCGGGTTACCGCACGCCGCGCGCAGCCGGACACGGCCGACGCGCCCCTGCTCGTTCTCGCGCTCCCCTCGGGCGCCACACTCACGCCCGCTCTCACCGCGGTCGACACCGCTCTGGGCGGCTCGCTCAAGCGCTCCCTCGACCGCAAGGATTTCCGCGGCACGCGCGACGAGACGCTCTTCCTCGCCGGGGGCGCCAAGGGGCCGCAGCGAACGCTCTTGATCGGGCTCGGCAAGCCCGCGAGCACCCCGGCAGCGCTCAAGCGCGCCGCCAGCGTCGCGTCGCGACAGGCGCGCAAGGCCGGTGCCCCCTCGCTCACGTGGTTCGCCGATGAACAGAGTGAAGCGGCGATCGAAGCGGTCGCCGTCGGCCTCACGATGGGCGCGTGGGAGTACACCACCACCCGCAGCGCACCGCCGGAGGATGAGCGCAGGCCATTTCTCGAGAGCGCGCAGATCCTCGTGTCCGATGAAGCCGCGGCCGCGAGCGCCGTGAAGCGCGGCGTCGCCATCGGCGAAGGGATCAACCTCGCGCGCCAGCTCGGCATGCTCCCCGGGAATATCTGCACCCCCAATTTCCTCGCGAACACGGCGCGCGACATCGCCAAGCGTCGCGGGATGACCGCCACCATCCTCGGCCGCGCCGAGATGACGGCGGAGAAGATGGGATCGTTCCTCGCCGTTGCGCAGGGCACGCCGCAGGATCCGAAGCTCATCGTCCTCGAGCACAAGAAGGGGAAGGCAGGAAGTAAGCCCGTCGTCCTCGTCGGCAAGGGACTCTGCTTCGACTCCGGCGGCATCTCGATCAAGCCGGCGCAGGGAATGGAGCACATGAAGTTCGACATGTGCGGCGCCGCCGGCGTGCTCGGCGCGATGGACGCGATCGGCGCGCTCGATCTCCCGATCAACGTCGTCGGTCTCGTCGGCAGCACCACGAACATGCCGTCGGGCGAAGCGATGAATCCGGGCGACGTCGTGCAGAGTCACCTGGGCAAGTTCATCGAGATCGTGAACACCGATGCGGAAGGACGGCTCGTCCTCGCGGACGTGCTCTCGTACGCGCGCCGCTTCGATCCCGCGGCAGTCATCGATGCCGCGACGCTGACTGGTGCATGCGTCGTTGCGCTCGGCCACTTGGCCAGCGGCGTCTTTGGCAACGATCAGGCGCTCGTCGATGAGGTGATCGCCGCCGGCAAGTCGTCGGGCGACACGGGGTGGCAGCTTCCGCTCTTCGACGACTATAAGGAGTTGATTCTCACCGATGCCGCCGACATCAAGAACACGGGCGGCCGCGCGGGCGGCGCGATCTCGGCCGCGATGTTCCTGAAGGAATTCGCGGAGACCTTCCCGTGGGTCCACATGGACATCGCCGGCACCGCGTACTCGGAGACGGATTTGGGCTTCATCCCCAAGGGACCGACCGGCGTCCCCGTCAGTCTCTTCGTCGATTTCGTACGGGGGAGGGCACACTGACCTCCGTCGCCGCGCTCCGGCGCGGCTGCGTGACGGGGGCGCTGCTCGCGATGATCCTCGCGCCGGAGGTGCGCGCGCAGCAGGTGCAGCGCGACACCACGGCGTATCCCGATTCGGTGCAATCGCGCAAACCGCCTGCGTCGACGAAGGCGCTCGGCGATACAATCAGTGCCAAGCCGGACTCGCTGCATCTCCTGTCGGACTCGCTCAAGGCCGCGGTGGGTGACACGGTCATCGGCGACAGCATCACGGTGCTCGGCCTGCACCCCGGCGACTCGACGACCAAGATTCCGAAGGACACGCTCAAGGCGCCGATCGCGCACGCGCAGCTGCCGCCGGTGCTCGGTGTCGGCGATCAATTCAGCTGGACGCGCGACGAGATGTTCGCCACCGGCGCGCTCACGCTCACGCAGCTGCTCGAGTTCATCCCGGGCGTGACGACGCTGACGACGGGAAATATCGCGTCGCCGCAGTTCGCCGCCTACGCGGGAAATCCCGGCCGCGTTCGCATCTTTCTCGACGGGATGGAGATCGACAACCTCGATCCGCGCGCGGGAGGCGCGCTCGATCTCGCCGAGCTGCAGCTCTGGTCGCTGGAGGCGGTGACGGTCGAGCGAGGCGCGGACGAGCTTCGGGTCTACTGCCGCAGCTGGTCCGTGACGCGCACGACCACGTCTACGCGCATCGACGTGCTCACCGGCGATCAGCGCACGAATCTCTATCGAGCGTTCTTCGGCAAGCGCTACGAGCACGGGGAGCTGTTGCAGGTGGGCGGCCAGAGCTACGGCACGTCGTCGGACCAATCGGTGGGCGGCGGAAACGAGCTTTCGCTCTTCGCGCGGCTCGGCTGGGCGAACAAGATCTGGAGCGTCGACGGCTACTATATGCACGCGGATCGTACGCGCGATTTACGACAGCTCGACATCGCAACCGATCTCCTCGAGCCCGACATTCCGCGACAGGACCGCAAGCGCTCGGACATGTACTTTCGCGCGGGCTACGGCACGCCGGACAGCGGCGTGTGGGCGCAGGCGATGGTGGCGCACACCAGCTTCGACGAGCATTCGCCGTTCAGCGCCCTCGCGGGTCTCCCGCTGGATTCCGCCGACACATCGCGCACGAGCAGGCAGTACATCGTAACGGGCGGGTTGACGCGATGGGGAATGCGGTTGAGCGGAGCCGAGCGCTATCACCAGCTGCTGACGGGCGGAGTGAGCGCGACGGAGTTACGCGCGAGCTTCGAGCACCGGCTGCTCGCGCTCTCGCTGTACGCGGAGCGACGAGGGGGCGACAGCAGCTCGACCGAGGAAGCGACGGCGCGATTGACTCCGCTTCCATTTTTCGCCGTCTCGGGAACGGTCACGCGACGACACGGCGGCACGGCATTCGGCGATGAGGACGTGCTGTCGGCGCGACTCGAGGCGGGGCTCAAATTCCACGAGGCGTGGTTCACCGCCGGAATCTGGCGGCGGGCCGCAGCGGTGGTGCCGGGACTCATCGCTTTCGATACCACGTTCAAGAACGAGCCGACGGTGGCCGCCACGGGACCCTTTGCTACGATCCGCGGCAAAGTGTGGCGGGACATCGGACTGAACCTGTGGGCGGTACGGTGGAATAGTCCGGGGTATTATCGGCCGCAGCTCCAGTCGCACGAGGAGCTTTACATCGATACCCAGTGGCTACAGCGCTTCCCCTCGAAGCACTTCAGGCTCGTCGCCGGCGTTGCGCACGAGTATCGGCAGGATGTGATGTTCCCGACGTCGAACACGGTGGAGTCGCTCTCCGACCCCAACGGGATCGTCGCGATCTTTAGCCACGCGGTCGTCGGCCGGATTGAGTTCCACATCCTCGACGCCACGATCTTCTTCAATTCCTACTCTGGGGTTTCGCCGACGCGAGTCGAACAGG
>JALYSW010000239.1 GCA_030854615.1 Gemmatimonadota bacterium | reverse complement strand
GCACTGGTGCGCCGGCGGACTTTCGCATCGCCTCGCAGAGCCACGCCCCGAGCAGAACGGCCGCCACGAGCGAGAACACGGACAGGAAATTGGTGAAGCGGGCGAGCGATTTGTCGTCGCCGAGCATGGCATGGCGAGCGAGGAGAAGGTGCCAGTCGTGGATGGGATCGCCGTTTCCCATGCTCACGAGCGGGAGGATCTGGTCGCGCGCATCGCCAATGTAGGTGGCGAGATTCATGAGGCTCATCGAGAGCCATGCGAGCGCAACGGATATGCCGAAGTACTCGCGCTGGCGGAGAAAGGCGTATGCGACGATCAGTGGCACCGCGACTTGCGTGATGCTTCCGCCCGCGACCTCGAGGAACTCACCGAAGGGGCTGAAGACTATGTGTCCTGCCTCGTGCACCACGAGGGTGAGTCCGCTGAAGAGCGTCCAGTACTCGTAATCGTTCAGCGATCTGACGGCGATGTACACGAGATAAGCGAGCAACATTGCTCGCCAGATCCAGTTGCGCCCGCGACACCAGTCGAGCGCGTCGTCCCGTCGTTCGGCCGCGCTCAGTTCGGGATTGCCGTGATGAACGTGAGCGAGCGACGGCGTCGCACCACACTGCTCAATCCGAGGAAGACATCCGGATCGATGAGCGAGCCGACGCGCTCGGAGAGGTACTCGAGCGTCGTGTGGGGTTGCATCGGCGCCTGATACGGACGCCCGCTCGTCAGCGCATCGTACGCGTCGACGGCGGCGAGAATACGGCCGCCGACCGAGATCTGCTTATCGGGGATCTGGCGCGGATAGCCAGAGCCGTCGCAGTGCTCGTGATGGTCGCGGATGAAATCGAGTACCGAGCCGAGGTGCTTCATCGGAGCGAGAATCGAGATTCCCATCTCGACGTGCTGCTTCACGTGCGCATACTCCTCGGGGGTCAGCGAGCCCGGTTTGTTGAGGATCTCCTCACGGATGCCGATCTTGCCGACATCCATGAGACGCCCGGCGAGGCGCACCGCTTCCACGGTGTCGACGTCGAGCGACATCTGGTCCGCAACCGCGGCCGCCATCTCCCCGATGCGAATCGAGCGGCCGCGCATGTACGGGTTCTTCGATTCCATCGCGATCACGAGCGACTCGGCCACCTGGATCGTGAGATCGCGCAGCGCAGACTTCTCGCGCTCGAGCTCGGCCGTGCGCATCGCCACTTCTTCGCGGATGACGTGGTCGATTTCGCGCTGCTGCAGCAGCATCTCGCGGCGGTGCAGGGCCTTGAGAATCGACTCGTGCAGATCGGGGAGCTCGACAGGCTTGGTGAGGTAGCCCATCGCGCCACGCGACAGCGCCTCGGTAGCGGTCGGTGCATCGTTGACGGCGGTCAGCATCACGATGGCGAGGTCGGGGTTCGTCGCCAGCGCCTTCGGCACCAGCTCGACGCCCGTCATCCCCGGCATGCGAATGTCGCTGAGCATCAGTGAGAAGCGCCCCGCGTCCAGCATCTCGAGCGCCTGTGTCGCGGAGGACGCAGTCTCTACCTCGTAGCCGGAGCGCGCGAGGAAGGTGCCGAGCGACAGCCGAATTGCTTCCTCGTCATCGACGAGAAGTACCCGCACCGTGCGGCGGTCCGGTAGAAGCATTTCGGGAGCTGTCACGATGGCGCTTTTAGAAAGAGGGGCGGAAATCATCGTCGATTATGGAACGAGGACCGTCGGGCTGGTTTCGTTCGCCGCAGTCGCCACGACTACGGTGATCGAATGGTCCTGTCCGATCGTGACGATATCCCCGTTGCTGCCGTACGCGCCCTCGACCGCAACACAACCGCCCGTCGAGCACGCGGCAAGCCCGATACCGGCTCCATCGTACACCCAGTCTGACGTCTCACCCGTCGCTACCGTCACGGCGCGAAGCTCGGGGTTCCCCGTCACGGAGACGAAGTAGATCTGTGAGCCATCGTCGCTCCAGACCGGGTTGAACGCGCCACTCATCTCGTTGGTGATCTGTACCGGGGTTCCGCCTGCAGCAGCGATCACGAATACCTGCGAGAGCCCCGAGCGCGTCGACGTGTACACGATCTGCGTGCCGTTCGGGCTCCACGCCGGCGCCGACTCGGGGACGTAGCTTTCCGAGCCCGTCGCGAGCGCAACCTGGTTCTGCCCCGTCGAGTCCATGGTCCAGAGGCGCGGCGTACCAGAGCGCCCGCTGACGAACACGATGCGCGAGGCATCGGGGCTCAGATTCGGCTGCTCATCCTCGCCGTTGCTCGTGGTGAGGCGCTTGAGGCCGGACAAGTCGTTGTTCCCCATGTATATTTCTTCATCACCGTCGCGGTAGGATGCGAAGACGAGGTGTCCTGCTGCACTATGTGGGTCCTTGTCGTTCGCATCCGAAAACGTGATGCGCGAAGTCACGCCGCCCGCGAGCTTCCACAGCTGGTTGACGCCGCTCGAATCGGAGACGTACACCAGCGCCGGTCCATTGACCTTCGACGGCAGCGAGGACTGCTGCTTCGGTGCGACGGTCAGATTCTGATCGGCAGAGCATGCGGCGAGTCCACCGATCGCGACCATCGCAAGCACGGCGCGGTTCAGCGAACGCATGCTGAGCGGCGAGGCGATCATGCTGTTCTGTCGTGACTGACGTGAATTCTGACGCATTGGCTGATTCCCTGAGTAATCGTTGGTTGACAGAGCTTCCGGTCGGACTCTCTGTCTCATCCTCACCCCAATGATTATCGGAGAAGCGGGAACTTCATTAACGCTGCAGTCAGTTAAAAACGGCTCACTCTTCGACGACGCATCGTCTCTTAGAACAGTCTCATAATTTCCTCTCGCTCGACCCCGCTAAGTTGACTCAAGTGGATTCCAGTAGCCGCTCTCCCCGCCGCGCGCCGATTTTTCTCGACGAGACTGGCCGCCGTTGGCGCCGTCTGCGCCGCGTTGCGCTCGTCGTCGGCATCATCACGACGGTTATCGCGGCGATCACCATCACTATGGTGGTCATTCCGCCGCTCCTTCCTGAGATTCCTCTAACGGGCGAGCCCTTCGCGCGCTCGCCCGGACTCGCGACGAGTAAGATCGAGCGCGAGCGACTCTCGAAGAAGCTGCAGCTGTATTTCACGCTCCGGAAAAACCGCGTGCCGGGGGTGCGTGCGAACGTGCTTCCCGTGCGCGGCCGCAGCGTGCCAGGGCGCGTGCGTACACCGGGCGTGCCGATCGTCGCCGGCTTCTACGTGACGTGGGACGACAACTCGCTCGATGCGCTCCTGCATCACGCCGACGATCTCGCCTGGGTGGTCTGCGAATGTGCATGGCTCGGTCCGAACGGTCACGGGCTGCGCATGCGCATCGACCGGCGCGTCGGCGTCACCATCGCGAGCGCCGTTCCGGATCCGAAGTTGCGGCCGCAGCTCTTCATCATGGTCAGCAACTTCGACTCGGCCACCAAGCGATGGGATGTCGAAGGGCTGCGCCACCTCCTCTCCGATCCGGCGTCGCGCGCCCTAGCGCTCAATCAGCTGACGGACAGCGTCGCCTACTATGGAATGGGCGGCGTCACGATCGACTTCGAGGAAGAGCCGCAGGAGCTCACGGAGCCGATCGCCAAATTCGTCGCGGAGCTGCGGAAACGGCTCACGCCGACGGGGAAGCTCGTCACCCAGGCTCTATCGGTGAACGACAGCGATCACCAGCTCGCACGCTTCGCGGCGGTGAACGACTACCTCTTCCTCATGCTCTACGACGAGCACTTCGGAAAGCTGGGCGACCCGGGGCCGATCGCGAGCCAGCAGTGGTTCGTCGGGAAGATGAAGCACATGCTGCGCTTCGTTCCCCCGCAGAAGGCGATTCCCATCGTCGGCGCGTACGGCTACGACTGGAACGACGGCGATAGCACGACCAACGGGCAGCAGTTGACCTTCCAGGAGATCATGTCCGCTGTCCGAAAAGCGGACAAGAAGGCGCTGCACTTCGATTCGACGACGCTCAATCCGTACGCGACGTGGACCGATCGCGATTCGACGGACCATCTCGCGTGGTATCTCGACGCCATCACCGCGTACAATCAGACCGTCGCCGCGCAGGCGCTCGGCACCGCGGGAATCGGCATCTGGCGCCTGGGCTCGGAGGATGCGGCGATCTGGCGCGTCCTCGGGAAGACAGGCATCGATTCATCGGCCTCGCGGTTGAGCGTGATCCCTCCCGGCTACGACGCCGAGATGGAGGGAAACGGCGAGATCCTGGATCTCTTCGCGAGTCCGGACTCGGGGAATCGCACGCTGCGCATCGACCCAAAGACACACCTCGTCGTCGATGAGGTCATCAACAAGGTCGGTACGCCGTTCATCGTGAACCGCTACGGGAGCACGGACCCGCATCTCATCACGCTCACCTTCGACGATGGGCCCGACGGCAAGTGGACGCCGATGATCCTCGACACGCTGAAGTCTCGCGGAGTCACGGCCACCTTCTTTCTCATCGGCGAGAACGCCGAGCGGCATCTCCTGCTCTTGCGCCGCATCGTGAATGAAGGACACCTGATCGGCAATCACACCTTCACGCATCCCAACCTCGCGTTCACGAGCGACAAGCAGACGAAGCTCGAGCTCGACGCCACGGAGCGCCTGTTCGAGGCGGTGCTCGCGCGGCGCACGGCATTCTTCCGTCCGCCCTATTTCGGTGATGCGGAGCCGACGACGCTCGACGAGCTCTTGCCGGCGCAGATCGCGAAGGAGCGCGGCTACCTCATCGTCGGTCTCCATATCGACGCGGAGGATTGGCAGTCTCCCGGCGTGCAAACGATCATCGACACGGTGCTTGCGCAACGGTCGCGCGGCAACGTGGTGCTGCTGCACGACGGCGGAGGCAATCGGAGCCAGACGGTCGCCGCGCTCGGCCCGCTCATCGACTCGCTGCGCGCCGTCGGTGACACGGTGGTGCCGCTGTCGCAGCTGATCGGGCTCACACGTGATCAGGCAATGCCGGGACTGCCGCCGCGGAACGCGCTGGCGCGCGCGGGTGAGCTACTTGGATGGGGAACGCTGAGTGTGCTGCAGTGGCTCCTCTACTGGATCTTCTTTCTCGCCATCTTCCTCGGTTTCGCGCGGCTCCTGTTCATGACCGTGCTCGCGATCATCCAGCACGTGAAGAACCACCAGAACCGCGATGCACCGATCACCTTTGCACCGTCGGTGAGCGTGATCGTGCCGGCGTACAACGAGGAGAAGGTCATTCTGCGCACGATCGAGACGCTCATCGCGCAGGAGTATCCGGGCGAGCTCGAGGTCGTCGTCGTCGACGATGGCTCGCCGGACAGGACATACGAGATCGCGCACGCGGCTTACGGGGATCATTCCAAGGTGCGCGTCTATCGCAAGCCGAATGGAGGGAAGGCGAGCGCGCTGAACTTCGGACTCGAGTACGCGAGCGGAGAGATCGTGATCTGTCTCGATGCCGACACGCTCTTCGCGCCCGACACGGTGGCGGAGCTGGTCGAGCCGCTGCACGATCCGAAGGTGGGCGCCGTGGCCGGCAATGCGAAGGTGGGCAATCGCGTCAACCTCGTGACGCGATGGCAGGCGATCGAGTACGTGACGAGCCAGAACCTCGACCGCCGCGCATTCTCGCTGCTCAACTGCATCACCGTAGTGCCGGGCGCAGTAGGCGCGTGGCGCAAGTCACTCGTGCTGAAGGCCGGCGGCTTCAGCGAGGACACGCTCGCCGAGGACCAGGATCTCACGCTCTCGATCCGCCGCCGGGGATTTTCGATCGCCTATGCCGACGAAGCAATCGGCTACACGGAGGCGCCCGACACACTGAGCGGTCTCGCGAAGCAGCGCTTCCGATGGTCGTTCGGCACGTTGCAGTGTCTCTGGAAGCACCGCCGCGCATTCTTCAATCGTCGCTACGGGCTGCTGGGCTTCGTCGCGCTGCCGAACGTACTGCTCTTCCAGATCATCTACCCGTTCCTCTCGCCGATCGCCGACCTCATGTTCGTGCTGAGCCTCTGGTCCGCGTGGGCGCTGCGCGAGGCACACGGCGCAACATACGCGATGACATCGGTGGAGCAGGTGCTCACGTACTACGCCGTCTTCCTCATCGTGGACTGGCTCGCGTCGATTCTCGCCTTCACGCTCGAGCCGGATGAAGACAAGTGGCTTACCTGGCTGATCTTCCTCCAGCGATTCGCCTATCGTCAGGTGATGTACTGGGTGGTGGTGCGCTCGGTGATCGCGGCGCTACGCGGACGCCTCGTCGGATGGGGGAAGCTGGAGCGAAAGGCGACGGTCGAGCTCGAGACGGCGATCTCGCGCAGCTAGAATCGCCGTCAGTAGCCCTCCGCCAGCCCATGCACGCGAGGATCCGCCATCCCCTGCACCACGCCTCCGCGGCGGAGGATCGAGGCTGCGAAGCCGAGATCCCCATGTATGCCGACTGCGCTCGTCGCGTAGCCCATCGCCTGTAGCGCGTTGAGCGTGCCCTCCGGAATTCCACCGCGCTCGTAGTACAGCGTGTCGGGGAGATGCTGGTGATGCGTGCGCGGTGCGCTCACTGCCGCGCCGATGCTCATGTCGTAGTCGGCGATATCGGACAGCAGCTGGAAAGTCGTGCTGATGATCGTCGGCCCGCCCTGTGCACCGGTCACGAGCAACGGCGTGTTGTCCTGACGCATCATGATCGTCGGAGACATCGATGACAGCATCCGCTTCCCCGGCGCGATCGCATTCGCCTCGCCCTGCACGAGTCCGAACATGTTCGGCTTCCCGGGCTCGGTGGCGAAGTCGTCCATCTCGTCATTCAGCAGGAATCCACCGCCCGCCACCACCACCGCGGATCCGTTGTCGCCGTTGAGCGTAGTCGTGAGTGCAACCGCGCCGCCCTTGCCGTCGACGACGGAGAAGTGCGTCGTCTGCTTCTTCTCGACCGACGCCGCCATGGCCAGGGTGATGCTGGACGACGGGGTTGCGCGATGCGCATCGATCGTCGAGGCCAGCGAGTCTGCGTATTGCTGCGAGAGGAGCCGCGCTGTCGGGATCGACACGAAATCAGGATCGCCGAGCACGTTGTTGCGCACCGCGAAGCCGCGACGCATCGCTTCGGTGAGGAGATGCAACTCCTGCGGCGAGTGCCATCCGAGCGCGCGCAAATCGTAGCGCGCGAGCTGATGCGCAATGAGCGCGATGGTGATGCCACCCGACGATGGCGGCGGCATGGAAATGACGCGGTGCCCGCGATAGGTGAACTCGATCGGCGCGCGCCACTTCGCTCGATAGCCGCTGAGATCCGCGAGTGAGATCTTCCCTCCGCTTCGTTGCATCTGCGCGTCGATGAGCTCCGCCGTGCGCCCCGCATAGAATCCCTTCGGGCCATCAGCGGAGATCCGTCGAAGCACCGCCGCGAGATCCGGATTCTTCCACCGATCGCCGGGCGCCGGGGCATGCCCGCCAGGGAAGAAGAGCGCCGCGGAGGCAGGGAAGCGCATCAACCGCGCGCTGTCGCCGTGAATCGAGGTCGAAAAGTCGGAGTCGACGACGAATCCGCTATCGGCCAGCTCGATCGCCGGCGCGAGCAACCGCGCCCAGGGCAGCGAGCCGTATTTCTCATGCGCCTCCCACAGTCCCATCACCGATCCGGGAACTCCCGCCGAGAGCGAACCGGTGATCGAGCGATCATCGGCATGTCCGTTGGCTCCGAGATACATGTCGCGCGACGCAGCGCCGGGCGCAGTCTCGCGAAAGTCGAGTGCCTCCTCGCGCCCGTCGGCCATGTGCACCACGAGGAATCCGCCGCCTCCGATATTTCCCGCACCCGGATACACCACCGCGAGCGCGAACGCCGTCGCGACCGCCGCATCGATCGCATTTCCGCCATCGCGAAGCACCGCGGCGCCGACGTGCGTAGCGAGCGGCGCATCCGTCGCGACCATCCCGTGGGCGGATGTCACGGCGCGACTCGTGTCGGTGTAGGGCCACGATGCCGGAAGCGCGCTCGACTCCGCCACACCCGCTTTCGACGGCGCCGAATCGGCCGCTCGCTTCGCGCAACCGGCCAGTGTGCACAACGAGAGGATGAACGCGACGGATGCAAAACGCATGATGCGAGAATGATCCCGGAACGCGGCGGGCGCGTTCCCTGAAGTTGGCCAACGATCGCTGCAGCGGGCGTACGAGCCAAGGTAGCGGAGCGCGCGCCTCCGCATTCTATTCTCTCGTTCGCTACGCACCACTACCGCACATCGGAGGTTCACATGAAGCGAGTCACCGGCATCGGCGGCATCTTCTTCAAGGCCAAGGATGCACCCGCGCTGCAGGCATGGTACAAGCGTCATCTCGGCGTCGATGTCCAGGCGTGGGGCGGTGCCGCCTTCGACTGGTCCGACTCGGATGGCAAACCCACCGGCGGAACGACCGCCTGGTCGATTGCTCCGGAGAATAGCGACCAGTTTGCCCCGAGCAATGCCTCATTCATGGTTGACTACCGCGTTGACGACCTTC